>NZ_CP029011.1:90000-273706 GCF_003214255.1 Candidatus Karelsulcia muelleri | reverse complement strand
GTTTATAATGGAAAAAATAATCAATCCATTTAGTATTAAATTAACTAAAAATAATACTTTACCTGCTGCACAAGCAATGTTGTATGCTACTGGGTTAAAAGAAGATGATTTTAATAAAGCTCAAGTTGGCATAGTTAGTAATTGGTATGAAGGAAATCCATGTAATATGCATTTAAATATTCTTAGTAAAAAAATTAAATTATCTGTAAAAAGAAATGGAATGGTGGGGTTTCAATTTAATACTATAGGTATTAGTGATGGAATGTCTATGGGAACATCTGGAATGAGATATTCTTTACCTTCAAGAGAATTAATAGCAGATAGTATAGAAAGTGTTGTAAAAGCTCAACATTATGATGGATTAATAGGAATTCCAGGATGTGATAAAAATATTCCTGGAATAGTTATGGCAATGTTGCGTATTAACAGACCTTCTATATTAGTATATGGAGGGAGTATATCATCAGGTTCTTATAATGGGAAAAAATTAAATATAGTTTCTGTTTTTGAAGCTTTAGGAGAAAAAAATATAGGAAAAATATCAGAAATAGAATATAAAAATATAATTAAAAATGCTTGTCCAGGACCTGGAGCTTGTGGAGGAATGTATACAGCTAATACAATGGCTTCTTGTTGTGAAGCAATGGGAATAACAATTCCATATTCATCTTCATCATTAGCTAATAGTAGTTATAAAAAACAAGAATGTATTCAAATCGGAAAATATATAAAAAATATTTTATTAAAAAATATTAAACCACTAGATATTATTACTAACAAATCAATAAAAAATGCTATTATTTTAGCAATTGCTTTAGGAGGATCAACAAATTTAGTTTTACATATATTAGCAATAGCTAAAACTGCTAATTTAGATTTATCATTAGATGATATTCAAAATCTAAATAATAATGTTCCAATTATAGCTAACTTAAAACCAAGTGGAGATTTTTTAATGGAAGACATTCAAAATATAGGAGGAATTCCTATAATTTTAAAATATTTATTAAATGAAGGATTTATAGAAGGAGACTGTATGACAGTTACCGGAAAAACAATTAAAAATAATTTAAAAAAAATTCCAGAAATTTCTTTTAAAAAAAAAATAATTTATCCATTATTTAATCCTATAAAAAAAATAGGGCATATACGAATATTATATGGAAATCTTGCTCCTTATGGAGCAGTAGCTAAAATTACAGGAAAAGAAGGAAATTTTTTTTCAGGAATAGCAAAAGTTTTTAATTCAGAAAATTCTGCTAATGAAGCAATAATTAATAATCAAATAAAAAAAGGGGATGTAATAGTAATTAGATATGTAGGTCCTAAAGGAGGACCTGGCATGCCAGAAATGCTTAAACCAACTTCATATATAATGGGAGCTAATTTAGGAAACCAAATAGCTTTAATAACTGATGGAAGATTTTCAGGAGGCTCTCATGGCTTTGTAGTTGGTCATATTACTCCTGAAGCTCAAAATGGGGGATTAATTTCTTTAATTAAAAATGGTGATGTCATCATAATTGATGCAATAAAAAATACTTTAACATTAAAAATTTCTAAAGAAGAAATAAAAAAAAGAAAAAAAAACTGGCTAGCACCTCCTTTGAAAGTTAAATCAGGATATTTATATAAATACACAAAAACTGTTTCATCTGCTTCTAATGGTTGTGTAACAGATAAATTTGAATTATGAATTCTCAAAACTTGATCAAAGGTTCAGAAATTCTTATAAAAACACTTATTTTTGAAAAAATTGAATATATATTTGGATATCCTGGAGGAGCAATTATGCCTATTTATGATGCGTTATTTTATTATAAAAAATATATATCACATATTTTAACACGTCATGAACAAGGTGCTATACATGCTGCTCAAGGATATGCTAGAGTGAGTGGGAAAGTAGGCGTCTGTTTTACGACTTCAGGTCCTGGAGCTACCAATTTAATTACTGGCTTAGCAGATGCTTTAATAGATAGTACTGCTATTCTTTGCATTACTGGACAAGTTTCATCAAATTTATTAGGGACTGATGCATTTCAAGAAACTGATATAATCGATATTTCTATTCCTGTTACTAAATGGAATTTTCAAGTTCAAAACGCTAAAGAAATATCATATATAATCTCAAAAGGAATTTTTATAGCTAAATCAGGAAGACCTGGTCCAGTATTAATAGATATTACAAAAGATGCACAATTAGAATTATTTAATTTTTACTCTAAAAAATTTTTTTTAAAAAAAAATTTTTTTATTAAAAAAAAAATAAATTTAGAACAAATAGAAAAAACTACTACTGTAATTAAGAAATCTATAAGACCTTTAATTCTTATTGGGCAAGGAGTAATATTAGCTAATGCAGAAAAAGAATTAAAATTTTTTTTAAAAAAAACTAATATTCCTGCAGCTAGCACTCTCCTAGGATTAGGAACATTAAAAAAAAAAAATTTTTTATATATGGGGATGTTAGGAATGCATGGAAATTACCCCCCTAATATGTTAACTAATCAATCTGATGTAATATTAGCAATTGGAATGAGGTTCGATGATAGAGTGACAGGAGATATAAATCAATATGGAAAAAAAGCTAAAATAATTCATATAGATATTGATGAATCTGAAATTAAAAAAACTATTAATCCAAATATATTTTTGGTAGGAAATTGTAAAAAAATTTTAAAATTATTATTATTTAAAATAAAAAAAAAATTTTATAATAAATGGATAGAAAAATTTAATTTTTTAAAATTTAAAGAAAAAAAAGAAGTAATAAATAATGATTTTAATACTAATAAAATAGAAATTACTATGGGTGAAGTAATTAATTTTATTAATTTTTATAAAAAAAATAATACTGTGTTAGTTACAGATGTAGGCCAGCATCAAATGTCTGCATCTAGATATTTTAATTTTACTTGTAAAAAAAGTCAAATTACTTCAGGTGGATTAGGAACCATGGGATTTTCTTTACCAGCCTCTATAGGAGCAAAAATTGGATTAAAAAATAATCAAATAATTTGTATAGTAGGTGATGGGGGAATTCAAATGACTATACAAGAATTAGGAACTATTCTTCAATATAATCTTGCAATAAAGATAATATTATTAAATAATAATTTTTTAGGAATGGTGAGACAATGGCAAGAATTATTTTTTGAAAAAAGATATTCATTTACTAAAATAAAAAATCCCAATTTTATGAAAATTTGTGAAGCTTATGGAATAAACTCAAAAAAAATCTTTAAAAAAAAAATATTAAAAAAAAATATTAAATTTTTGTTAAATCAAACAAAATCATATTTACTTGAAATAATTATAGAAAAAGAATATAATATTTATCCTATAATCCCTCCTGGGAATTCTCTAGATGATTTTATCATCAAATAAATTTATGAAAAAAAAATTACATATTATTATAATTTCAGATAATATCATAGTATTATTAATACGAATAATTTTAATTTTTAATAGAAGAAATTTAAAAATTAAAAATTTTTCTTTTTTAGAAAAAAAATTAAATAATAATTATTATTATATAATAAAAATTGAAATTTTCTTTCAATTTTTAAAAATTGAAAATGTTATTAAACAAATAAAAAAAATTATAGGAATAAATAAATTATTTCTTTATAATTTAAAAATAAATATATAGATAGAGATGAAATTAAAATTTGGAAATTTAGAAGAAGAAATTATAACAAGAAAAAATTTTTCTTTAGAAAAAGCTAGAAAATGTCTTTTAAATGAAACTATTTGTGTTTTAGGTTATGGAGTTCAAGGGCCTGGCCAAGCACTTAATTTACGTGATAATGGATTTAATGTTATAGTAGGGCAAAGAAAAAATTCCAAATCATGGAAAAAGGCCATAAAAGATGGTTGGATAGAAAATAAAACATTATTTAATTTAGAAGAAGGAGTAGAAAATGGAACTATAATAATGATTTTATTATCTGATGCCGGCCAAATTGCAGTTTGGCCAAAAATAAAAAAATATTTTTATGCAGGAAAAGGATTATATTTTTCACATGGTTTTGGATTAACTTTTAAAAAAAAAACAAATATTTCTCCTCCAAAGGAGATAGATATTTTTCTTGTTGCTCCAAAAGGCTCAGGAACTAGTTTAAGAAGACTTTTCAAAGAAGGAAAAGGGATTAATTCAAGTTATGCAATATATCAAAATTATACTGGAAAAGCAAAAGAAAGAGCTTTATCTCTAGGAATCGGAATAGGATCAGCTTATTTGTTTGAAACTACGTTTAAAAAAGAAGTTTATTCTGATTTAACAGGAGAAAGAGGAACTTTAATGGGAGCTATACAAGGAATTTTTGCTGCTCAATATCAAGTATTAAGAGAAAATGGACATTCTCCATCAGAAGCATTTAATGAAACAGTAGAAGAATTAACACAAAGTCTTATGCCTTTAATAGCAGAAAAAGGAATGGATTGGATGTATGAGAATTGTTCTACAACAGCCCAAAGAGGAGCTTTAGATTGGTGGAAAAAATTTAGAGATATAAATTTGCCAATTTTTAGAAATCTTTATAAAGAAGTTTCTTCAGGTAAAGAAGCAGATAAAACAATTATATCAAATAGTAAGAAAAATTATAGAAAAAATCTTAAAAAAGAATTAAAAGAAATCAAAGAAAGTGAATTATGGCAAACAGGTGAAATAGTCCGTAAATTACGACCTTAATTATTATTATTTATTAATGGCAAATGGCAGATTATTTTACTTAATTTAATAAAAGCCGATATCTAAATTAGATTAGTGAATTCATTAATTAACAAATATTTTCCTTCAGTAAAAGATATAATAGAAGCCAAATATCTTTTAAAAGATATTATATCTAATACTCCTTTACAAAAAAATACAATTTTATCAGAAAAATATAATTCTAATATTTTTTTAAAAAGAGAAGATTTACAAATAGTTAGATCTTATAAAATAAGAGGAGCCTACAATAAAATTAAAAGTTTCTCAAAAAAGGATCTGAAAGAAGGTCTTGTTTGTGCTAGTGCAGGAAATCATGCACAAGGTGTAGCCTACTCATGTAATAAATTAAAAATATATGGAACAATATATATGCCAATCACTACTCCGAAACAAAAAATAGAGAGAGTAAAAATGTTTGGAAAAAAATATATAAATATTATTTTAACAGGAGATACATTTGATGAATGTAGTGAAAAAGCTTTTAAAGCTTGTAAAAAAAAAAAATTTATTCATCCATTTGATGATAAAAAAATTATAGAAGGACAAGGAACAGTAGGATTAGAAATTTTTCAACAAATGAAAGAAAAAATAGATTATATTTTTATTCCTGTTGGTGGTGGGGGGTTAGCTTCAGGCGTAGGAAGTTATTTTTATCATATAAGTCCAGATACTAAAATAATAGGTGTAGAACCTTTAGGGGCGCCTTCTATGAGTTTTTCATTTTTAAAAAATAAAGTAATTGAATTAAAAAATATAGATAGATTTATAGATGGGGCTTCTGTAAAAAAAGTAGGCTTATTAAATTTTAATATTTGTAAAAAAGTTTTGTTTGATATAAAACCTTTACATGAAGGTAAAGTTTGTACTACAATACTTGATTTATATAATTTAGAAGCAATCGTTGCAGAACCTGCTGGAGCTTTAGCTATTTCAGCATTAGAGATTTATTCTGAAAAAATAAGAAAGAAAAATGTAGTTTGTATTTTAAGTGGAGGAAATAATGATATAATTAGAACAGAAGAAATTAGAAAAAGATCTTTGATCTATAAAGGATTAAAACACTATTTTTTAGTTAGATTTCCTCAACGAGCTGGAGCACTTAAAGAATTTGTAAGTACTATTTTAGGGACTAATGATGAGATAACATATTTTCAATATTCTAAAAAAACTTCTAAAGAAGAAGGACCAGCTGTCATAGGAATAGAATTATCAGATAAAAAAGATTTTTCCGGAATGATAAAAAAAATGAAGAAATATAATATACATTATCAATATATTAATGATAATCCAGATTTATTTGATATACTTATATAAATTTTATATAAATGTTAAATAAAATAAAAAAAATAAAAAAAGATTTTTTTTTATTAAAAATAAATTCTCTTTCCGAGTTAGAAATTTTAAAAAAAAAATATTTAGGAAAAAAAGGAATTTTAAATTTTTTTTTTAAAGAAATAAAATTTATTGAAAATTCTGAATTAGAAAAAAAAAAAATAGGATTTTATCTTAATTCTTTAAAAAAAGATATTGAAATTTATATAAAGAAATATAAACAAATTTTTTTAAAAAAGAAAAAAAAAATTAAAAAAAAAGATTATTTTACCGATTTTACAAAACCTGGAAATAAAAAAGATCTAGGATCTAGACATCCAATTTCTATCATAGAAAATCGTATAATAAATATTTTCAATAAAATAGGATTTCAAATTTGTGAAGGTCCTGAGATAGAAAATGACTGGTATAATTTTACAGCATTAAATTTTCCATATAATCACCCTGCTAGGGAAATGCAAGATACTTTTTTTTTAAAAAAAAGTAATAAATTGTTACGAACACACACTTCTTCAGTCCAGATAAGATATATGGAAAAAAATCCCCCTCCAATAAGAGTGATTTCTCCAGGAAGGGTTTATAGAAATGAAAAGATTTCTTCAAATTCTCATTATCTATTTCATCAAATAGAAGGATTTTATTTAGATAAAAAAGTTTCATTTAAAGATTTAAAAAATACTATAAATTTTTTTATTCAAAATTTTTTTGGAAAATCAATTACTAGATTTCGACCATCTTATTTTCCATTTACAGAACCCAGTGCAGAATTAGATATATTATGGAATAATAAATGGCTTGAAATTCTTGGATGTGGTATGATAGATCCTATTGTATTAAATAATATAAATATAAATTCTGAGATTTATTCAGGATTTGCTTTTGGAATTGGAATAGAACGGATTACAT
The DNA here is from genome assembly GCF_003214255.1 of Candidatus Karelsulcia muelleri. Lineage (GTDB taxonomy): Bacteria > Bacteroidota > Bacteroidia > Flavobacteriales > Blattabacteriaceae > Karelsulcia > Karelsulcia muelleri_B. The sequence continues at coordinate 266,751 of NZ_CP029011.1, read as the reverse complement.
TAATGATTTATAATTTAAATGATATTAGAGATTTTTTTGAAAATGATTTAAGATTTTTGAAACAATTTAAACAAGAATTTTAACTTTCAATTAGTCTTTGTCTTATAGTTTCATATAAAATAGCTCCACAAGCAACTGAAACATTTAATGATGTTAAAGAATTTTTTATTAAAGGTAATTTAACTGTATTATTACATAATGATAAATATTTTTTTGAAATTCCCTTTTGTTCACTTCCTAAGATAAAAGCTGTAGGATTTTTATAATTAAATTTATAGCAAATATTATCTGTTTTTTCAGTTACAGCTATAACTTGTATTCCAAAAGATTTTAAATATCTTATAATTTTTATTATATTTTTTTCTTTACAAATTGGAATTTTAAAAATTCCTCCTGAGGAGGTTTTGATAGAATCACTATTTATAGTGACACTATTTTTAGTAGCCATGATAATAGCATCCACCCCAGTACAAGCTGAAGTTCTAACAATAGACCCAAAATTTCTTACATCTGTAATACTATCTAAAATTATTAATAATGGAATTTTACCAGAATTATAAATCATTGGAATGATATTTTCAATTTTCAACAATTGAATATGATCGATAATTGCAAATACTCCTTGATGATTTTTTTTTTCAATTTTTTTAAAATTTATTATTTCATTTAATGAAATATTATTTTTTTTAGAATATTTTATTATTTTTTTAATTTTATTATTTTTATTATTTTTCTTATTTAAATAAATTTTATATATTTTTATTTTAGATTTTATTGCTTCATATAAAGTGTTTATTCCATAAATCATAATGGTATTTTTTTTCATTCCTCTAAATCTAAAGAAGATAAATATTTTTCAACCTCTATTGCAGCCATACAACCTGTTCCAGCTGATGTAATTGCTTGTCTATAAATTTTATCTTTAACATCTCCTGCAGCAAAAACTCCCGGTATATTTGTTTTAGTAGAATTTTTTTTTGTTAAAATATAACCATTTTTATCTAAAGAAATTTTATTTTTAAAAATATTAGTATTAGGACTATTGCCTATAGCAAGAAACATAGCTTTTACATTTATTTTTTTTTCTTCATTAGAATAATTCTTTTTACAAATTAAATATTCTAATTTTTTTTTTCCTATTATTTTTTTAATTTCAAAATTAAATAATAATTTAATATTATTAATATTATAAATTTTTTTTTGCATAATTTTAGAAGCTCTCATTTTAGATTTTCTAATTATAATATATATTCTATTACATAATTTTGATAAAAAAATTGCTTCTTCAAGAGCTTTATCTCCTCCGCCAATTACAGCAACATCTTTTTTTTTAAAAAAAAAACCATCACATGTGGCACATGTAGATATTCCATGTCCTATCAAGGCTTTTTCATTATCTATATTTAGATATTTTGGATATGCTCCTGTTGCTATAATTATAGTTTTAGTTTGTATTTTTTTATTATTATCTAATAAAATTTCATGAATATTATTTAATTTAAAATTAATATCAATTACATTATTAAAATAAATTTTTGTACCAAATTTTTCAGCTTGTTTTTTAAAATTCTCCATTAACAAATAACCTTTTACTCCTTTTGGAAATCCAGGATAATTTTCTATTTCATTAGTTTTTATAAGTTGTCCTCCTGGAATTGGGCCTGTATATAAAATATGATTTAAATCTGCACGAGCAATATAAATTGCTGCAGTATATCCAGCAGGACCGGATCCTATAATTATACAATCAAAAATTTTTTTCATATTTTTAATTATAAAATATTTTATAGAAAAGTTCTTCTAAAATAGATTCCTTATTAATTGAATTAATATAAATATTTTTTATTTTAATATCTGCTTCTCTTATAGAAGAAATAATATTATATATATTATTTAATGGATACTTTTTTAAAGTAGTAAAATTCAAAATTTTATTTTCAAAATTTTGAAATTTCACATTTGTGAAAATTAAACAATGAAATTTAATTATTTTTAAAAATAAATTATAAATATTTTTTAAAATAAAACTAATTGGACAATTTAAATTTAAAATAGCTTTATAAGCTTTTATAAAATTTTTTTCAATTATATATGATTCTACTTTAAAAGTAGTTTTAATTACATATTTTTTAATAATCTTTTCATCTATAATTTGATTTTTTTCCATTAAAATAAATAATTTATTTATTTCATTATTTATCGAATATAAATTTTCTCCTAAAAACTTTATTAAAAGTTTAATAGCATTATGAGTAATAATATATCCTTTTTCTTCAATTTCATTTTTAAAAAAATTCAAAATTTCATTCGTTTTTAATTTGACACAATTAAAAATTATTCCATTTTTTTTAATATATTTATATAATTTTTTTCTTTTCTCAAGAACTTTATTATTATAACAAATAATTAATATAGTTTTTTTATAATGATTTTTTAATATATAATATATATTTTCAATTTTTTCTGACAAAAATTGTGCCTCTTTTACAATTATTAAATTATATTCATTTGAAAAATTTATATAAATTTGTTTAGTAACAAAAAAAAGTTTTTTTAAATCTAAATCATATCCATATAATATTTTTTTTTTTATTTTTTCTTTTTTTTTTAAAAACAATTCAATTGAATTCGTTAAATTTTCTATTAAAAATCTTTCTTCTCCCATAAAAAAATAAATATTTTTAAATTTTTTATTATTTATATCGGTGATAATTTTTTTTTTAAATGTTAAAAACATTAAAATGAAATATAAATTTTTAATTAAACATTATAATAATAATACTTATATTTATTGTATTATTAGAAAAAAATATTATCTCTTTACTAAAGAAGAATATGTTAGACAACATATGTTATATTATTTAATTTTCAATAAAGGATATGATTTTTCATCTATTTTTGTAGAAAAAATTTATTATTTTAATAATTTAAAAAAACGGATAGATATACTTGTTTATAAAAACAACCAACCTTTCATTCTTATTGAATGCAAATCTTCAAAGATTTTTTCAAAAAAAGTATTTGATCAAATCATTCAATATAATTTTTATATTAAAAGTTATTATTTATTAATTACCAATTGGATTAATAATATAATTTTTAAAATTGATTTCAAAAATCATATAATTTTATTTTTTAATGAAATTCCAAATTACAATTCCAATTAATTTGGAATTTCATTTTCTAATGAATTTAGATACTCTACTAAATCTAATAATTTATTAGAATATGCCACTTCATTATCATACCAGGATATTACTTTTAAAAAAGTAGAATTTAACATCATACTAGCGCTCGCATCAAATATTGAAATCCTTTTATCTCCAATAAAATCCATTGATACTACTGGATCTTCTATATATCCTAAAATATTTTTATATTCATTTTCTGAAGCATGTTTCATAACAAATTTTACTTCTTCATAAGAAGTTTTAGTTTTTAAACTAACTGTCAAATCTACTACTGAAACATTTATTGTAGGAACTCTAAAAGCTATTCCTGTTAATTTTCCATCCAATTCAGGAATTACTTTGCCAACAGCAATAGCAGCACCTGTAGATGATGGAATAATATTTACTAGTGCAGACCTTCCTCCTCTCCAATCCCTAATTGATGGAGAATCAACTACTTTTTGAGTAGCTGTAGCTGAATGAACAGTTGTCATTAATCCTTCTACAATTCCAAAATTATCATTTAATATTTTAGCTATAGGAGCTAAACAATTAGTAGTGCATGAGGCATTAGATATTATTTTTTGATCTTTTTTTAAAAAATTATTATTCACCCCCATTACAAACATAGGAATCTCACCTTTAGGAGGTGCAGATAATATTACTTTTTTAGCTCCTGCTTTTAAATGATTAAAAGCTTTTTCATATGTAAGAAAAGCTCCTGTTGATTCGATTATGTAATCTGCATTTATTGATCCCCAATTAATTTTAGATGGATCTGTTTCACACGTTATTCTAATTTTCTTATTATTAACAATAAGATTATTATTGTCTATCTTTATACTGCCTTTAAAAGGCCCATGTGTTGAATCATATTTTAACATATAAGCTATATAATCAACCTTTAAAAGATCATTTATAGCTACTATTTCAATAGTTTCTCTTTCTAGAGAAGCATTAAATAGTAATCTTCCTATTCTTCCAAATCCATTTATTCCTATTCTAATTTTAGACATATATTTTTTTTTTAATTTATTTTATTTGATTTTATATTAAAAATAATAAAATTTATTTCTAAATAGTAAAAAAGTGATGAAAACTAATTATTCTCAATTTTTTAAAGAAATTGTAGACCATCCTCTCCATTCTATATCTATTCTTATTAATATAGTCTTAATAGAAGCTCTTCTCTCTATAGATAATGCTACCATTTTAACTACTTTGGTTAAAAACATTAACAAAAAAGATAGAAAAAAAGCATTAAACTATGGGATTTTCGGAGCATATTTCTTTAGAATAATATCTTTAATTTTTGCTGCTGTAATAATTAATATGTGGTGGTTAAAACTAATTGGAGGGTTATATTTAATATATTTAGGAATTAATCATTTTTTAAAAACCCAAAAAGAAGAAAAGAATTTATTTAAAATTAATTTTTTTTCTAAAATTTGGGTAACTATTCTTTATGTAGAATTAATTGATTTTCTCTTTTCAATAGATAACATTTTGGCAGGAATATCATATTCAAATAATCCAGTATTAATTTTTTTAGGAGTTTTTATAAGTCTTTTTTTACTAAGAATTAGTACAGTCAAATTATTAAAATTAACAGAAAAATATTCTTCTTTAGAAGATTCTGCATTTTTTATAATAATTTTATTAGGATTAAAATTAATTATTTCTTTATATGAAAAAATATATCAAGATGATAATTTTACACTTTTTTTACAAAGTAAAAGCTTGAAAATTTCATTTACTTTAACTAATCTTATGATTTTAATCATTCCAATATTATATTTAAAGTAAAATCTTTAATGGTTCTTGTAACAAATGTTTTAAACATTTTAAATAATCACTTCCTACTGCACCATCTATCATTCGATGATCACATGTTAATGTAAATTTAGTAGTATGACCTATTACAATTTTATCATTATTTATAATAGGTTTTTTCTTTATCCTTCCTACAGAAAGAATACAAGAATTAGGTTGATTAATAATAGATGTAAATGAATCTATCCCAAACATTCCAAGATTTGAAACAGTAAAAGTACTACCTTCTAATTCATTAGATTGAAGTTTTTTTTCTTTAGCTTTTATTACTTTCTCTTTTATTTCAAGAGAAATTTTTCTTAATGATTTCTCATCTACATTAGAAATTACAGGAACAATTAATCCATCTTCTAATGCAACTGCTATTCCTATATTAATATTCTTATGGTATAAGATACTTTTTTCTGTCCAAGAAGAATTTATTTTTGGATTTGCTTTTATAGCTATAGCCGAAGCTTTAACTATTAAATCATTAAAAGATATTTTTTTTAAATAATTCATTTCGTTAAGAGATTCTCTTAATTTCATTAAATTCTCCATTTTTATTTCTAAAAATAAAGAATAATGAGGGGATTCCATTTGAGAATTAATTAATCTTTTGCTAATTATTTTTCTCATATTAGAATGGTCTACTTTCTTAAAAGTTATTTTATCATCTGATAAATGATTATTATATTTTTCTATATCTTTTTTTATAATACGTCCATTATTTCCACTTCCTTTAATATTTTCTAATGAAATTCCTTTTTCAAAAGCAATTTTTTTAGCTAAAGGAGAAATAAAAATTTTTTTATTATTTTTTTTAATAATAGTTTGGTTTTCTTTTAACAAAGAACTAATATCTTCATTTTCAGACCCTAAAATAGCTAATAAACTATTTACTGGGGCAGTTTCTCCTTCTTTAATGCCAATATAAAGTAATGTAGAATTAGATTCAGCTTCAAATTCCTGAATTGCTTTATCCGTTTCTATTTCCGCTAAAATATCTCCTTCTAAAATTTTGTCACCTATCTTTTTATGCCATTTTACAACAGTCCCTTCTTCCATAGTATCACTTAAACGAGGCATAAATATAACTTCTGCCATATTTTATATATTTTTTTTTTCTAAAAAAGTAGAATTTTTTTTATAATAAACTACACTATATAGTTTTTCTTCATTTGGATAATTTGACATTTCTGCAAAATTAACACATTCCTCAATTTTTTTATTAATTTCATCTTTAAATTCATTTAAAATTTTTTCTGAAACTAATTTGTTATCTAAAATATATTTCTTTATAAGAAGAATAGGATCTCTAGATTTAAATTCATTAATTTCTTTTTTACTTCTATATGATTCTGAATCGGACATAGAATGTCCTCTATATCGATAAGTGCGAAGATCTAAAAAGGTAGGTCCTTTTCCCTTTCTAGCTTTTTCTATTGCATTAGAAGCATGTTCATATATTTTTATAGGATCCATTCCATCTACACAAAAAGATGGCATTTTATATGCTAATCCAATTTTATATATTTCTTCAATATTAGAACTTCTTTTTACAGAAGTGCCCATTGCATATTTATTATTTTCGCATATAAAAACAACAGGTAATTTCCAAATCATTGCCATGTTAAAAGTTTCGTGAAGTGAACCTTGATTCACCGCTCCATCACCCATAAGAGTTAATGTTACGGCATCACGAAAAAAATATTTATCTGCAAATGCAATTCCTGCACCTATAGGAATTTGTCCGCCTACAATGCCATGACCTCCATAAAACCGATATTTTTTACTAAAAATATGCATCGACCCCCCCATTCCACAAGATGTTCCAGTATTTTTTCCAAATAATTCAGCCATAATTTTTTTAGGATTTACCCCCATAGCTATTGGCAAAATATGACATCTATAAGCAGTAATCATTTTATCTTTCTTTAAATCCATAGCCTGAACAAGACCTGCAGGAATAGCTTCTTGTCCATTATATAAATGTAAAAATCCTCTTATTTTTTGTTTTAAGTATAAAGATCTACATTTATCTTCAAATTTTCTCCAAAATGACATATCTTTAAACCATTTTAAATATATATCATTACTAATTTTTTTCATTTTTTTTATTATATATTTATTTTCTTATTTAAGGCCTTGTAGCTTAATTGGATAGAGCATCTGACTACGGATCAGAAGGTTGGGGGTTCAACTCCCTTCGAGGTCACTTATTTAAGTTTTTAGAAATAATGTAATTCATTTCATGAATAAAAATTTTTTAAAATTTTCAGATCAAGAAATAATACGTAGAAACAAACTTGATGTAATTAGAAAAATTGGAATAAATCCTTATCCTTCTGAAGAATATAATGTAAATGCCACATCAAAAGATGTGATTAAATATTATGAATATGGAAAAAATGTTATTATTTCTGGACGTATTATTAGAATGAGAAAAATGGGCAAGGCCTCATTTCTAGAGATAAAAGATAATCATGGATTAATTCAGATTTATCTGAAAAGAGATAGTATTTCTGAATTTAAAACCAAATATGATTTTTTTTTAAAAAAACTTTTAGATATTGGAGATATTATAGGAATAAAAGGTTTTTTATTTAAAACTAAAAGCAATAAGATCACTGTACATGCTGTAGATATAAAATTACTATCTAAATGTTTACGTGTTTTACCAAATGTAAAAAAAGATGAAACTGGAAAAGTTCATGATTCTTTTGAAGAGTCTGAACAACGTTATAGAATGAGATATTTAGATTTAATAGTTAATGATAAAACTAAAAAGCTTTTTATAAAGCGTACTAAAATAGTTCAATATATTAGAAATTATTTAAATAATAAAGGATATTTAGAGGTTGAAACTCCTGTTCTTCAATCAATTCCAGGGGGAGCTATTGCTCGTCCATTTATAACTCACCAGAATGCATTAAATATTCAATTCTATTTACGGATTTCAAATGAATTATTTTTAAAAAAATTAATTGTAGGAGGCTTAGAATCTGTTTATGAATTTTCTAGAAATTTTAGAAATGAAGGTATAGATAAAAACCATAATCCAGAATTTACTATATTAGAATTATATGTATCTTATAAAGATTATTTTTGGATGATGAATTTTATAGAAAAATTATTAGAATATTTATGTATAAAATTATATAATAAAAAATTATTAAAAATTAATAATAAACTTATTAGTTTTAAAACCCCATTTAAAAAAATTACAATATTAGATTCAATTAAAGAAAATACTGGGTTTGATTTATCTGGATTGAATGAAAAAAATATTAGAAATATATGTAAAAAATTACAGCTAAAAATTGATAAAAACATGGGAAAAGCCAAATTGATTGAGCAAATTTTTAGTGAAAAATGTGAAAAAAAATATAGAAATCCTACCTTTATTATGGATTTTCCAATAGAAATGAGTCCTTTAACTAAGAAACATAGAAGGAAAAAAGGATTAACTGAAAGGTTTGAATTAATAATTAATGGAAATGAAATTGCGAATTCCTATTCTGAATTAAATGATCCTATTGATCAATTAAAAAGATTTAGAGAACAAATTAAACTTTTTGAAAAAGGAGATAATGAAGCCATGTTAATAGATTGGGAGTTTATTCGTTCTTTAGAATTTGGAATGCCTCCGTGTGCAGGAATAGGAATTGGAATAGATAGATTAATAATGTTATTAACAAATAACAAATGTATACAAGAAGTATTATTTTTTCCTCAAATGAGACAAATTTAAAATGAGATTATCATTTCATTAATAAATTATTAATGGCTTTATTCACTTTTTCAAAGTGAAAACTTTGAATTAATTTTTTCATTATAAATTTAAGTTTGTTATTACATAAATTACCTATACTCCCTTCATGGGAATGTTTTATATCAGTAATTGGGGAAAAAAATCCTTTTTGGATATCTAACCCAACTTTTTTATATGCTTCTCTAAATGAAAAACCATCTTTAACTAAAGAATTAACTACTTCTACACTAAACAAATAGTTATATTTTTTATTATTTAAAATATTTTTCTTTATAATAAGCTTTTTCAGCATTTCTACATAAATTAATAATATGGTTTTTATTTCCTCAAATACTGGTAAAAAAATTTCTTTAATAGTTTGAAAATCTCGATGATATCCTGAAGGGAGATTCGTTGTAATAATTGAGATTTGATTAGGTAAAGAAATAATTTTATTACATCTAGACCTTATTAATTCAAATACATCTGGATTTTTTTTGTGTGGCATTATACTAGATCCTGTAGTTAAATTATCAGGTAAAGATAAAAAATTAAAATTTTGACTCATATATAAACAGATATCTTGAGAAATTTTACTCATAGTATGAGCTAATGATGAAAGAGCTTGTGAAACTATACGTTCGGTTTTTCCTCTACACATTTGTGCATAGACAACATTATAATTTAAATCTTCAAATCCTAAAAGATCCGTTGTCAGGTTTCTATTTAATGGAAAAGAGGAGCCAAATCCAGCTGCTGAACCTAAAGGATTTTTATTCGAAATTTTATATGCACTTTTTAAGAAAATTATATCATCTATAAGACTTTCTGAATAAGATGCAAACCATAATCCAAATGATGAAGGCATAGCTATTTGATAATGTGTATAACCAGGAATTAAAATATTTTTATATCGATTACTTAAATAAATTAAAACATTGAATAAATCTTGAATTAAAAACACTATTTCTTGTATTTCTTTTCGTATAAATAATTTTATATCTAATAAAACTTGATCATTTCTAGATCTCCCACTATGGATTTTTTTTCCTAGTTCTCCTAAACTGTTAGTTAACATGAATTCTATTTGAGAATGGATATCTTCTATATTTTCATCTATTTTAAATTTTCCTGATTTTATTATTTCATAAATACTATGTAATTCTTTTATTAAAGAATTTAATTCGTTAATGTTTAATAAACCTATTGTTTCTAACATTATTATATGTGCTAATGTGCCGATAATATCATGAGGTGCTAAAAATAAATCTAAATTTCTATCTTTTCCTACTGTAAATAGATCTATTTTTTTATTAATTTCAAAATTTTTTTGCCAGAGTTTCACAATTTTTAAATAAAAATATATATATATTATAAGAAATTTGTCATCAAATGACTGATGTAATAAAATTATTATCAAAAAATGTATCAAATCAAATAGCATCTGGAGATGTAATCCAGAATCCAGCCTCAATTTTAAAAGAAATTTTAGAAAATTCTATAGATGCAGATGCAAAAAATATTAAAATCATTTTAACAAATGGAGGAAAAAATAGAATACATATTATAGATGATGGAATAGGAATGAGTCAAAATGATGCTATTAAAAGTTTTGAGAGATATTCAACTTCCAAATTAACTAAAATAGAAGATCTTTTGAAGATTTCAACTAAAGGCTTTAGAGGGGAAGCTTTATCTTATATCTCTTCGGTAACACAGATTGAACTTGAGACAAGAGAGAAAACTTCAGATTTAGGAATAAGGCTTATTATAGAAAATGGAGAATTAAAATATAAACCATTACCAATTGCAATGAATAAAGGATGTAGCATTTGTATAAAAAATATATTTTATAATATTCCTGCTAAAAGAAAAAATTTAAAATCATCTAATTTAGAATTAAAAAACATTATTAATGAATTTTATAAAATTGTTTTAAGTCATAAAGAAATTAATTTTTATTTAGAAAATAATAAAAAATTATTATTTAATTTAAATAAATCTTCTTATAAAGAACGGATAATTCAAATCTATGGTGAAAAATTAAAAAACAAATTAATTAAAATAAAAAAAACTACTAAGTTAGTAAAAATAAAAGGTTATATAACCCACCCTAACTATAATAAAAAGTTAGGACAATATTTATTTTTAAATAAACGTTATATAACAAATAAAAATATACATAATGCTATAATAGCTTCTTATGAAGGAATTTTAAATAAAAAAGAAAATCCTTCTTATTTTATCTTTTTAAGTATGGATTATAATAAATTTAATATTAATATTAATCCTTCTAAAACAAAAGTAAATTTTTTTTATGATTATGAATATGAAATTGAGTTATGTAATAATATTAGTTCGACTATTAAAGAATCTTTAGGAATCAATAATATTTATAATTATTATTATAATAATAAATATTTTTTTCCGTTAACAGAAAAAAGTGATTTAAAGGTTTTTAACAAAAAATATAAACAAATTAAAAATTTGTTTAAAAACCAATCATTTTATAAAAATGAAACCAAAATACACTTATATAAATGGATTCAAATTTATAATAGCTATTTATTAGGGGTAATAAAATCTGGACTTTTATTAGTAGATCAAAATCGTGCTCATCAAAGAATTTTATATGATTTTTTTTATAAAAAAAAATCTAAAAATCTAAAAATAGATAAAAAATCTTTTTTAAAAAAAATATTATCTAAATTAAATTATTTAGGATTTAAAATTTTTGTTTTAAAAAAAAAAATATTAGTACAATCTTTCTCTCTTGGAATAAAAAAAACTAATCTAACTAAGATTATAGAAAAAATTTTTGAAAATGAAAAAATGATGAATAAAAAAAATATTATATATAAATATATATGTAAATATTTTGCTCTAAAAAAGGGAAAAAAAATTTCTAATTTAGAAATAAAAGGATTAATAAAAAAATTATTTGTTTCTAACAATCCTTATTATTCTCCTTTTGGGGAAAAAATTCTTTTGAATGTTTCTAAAGAAAAAATGAAAAAATTATTCATTAAATGAAACATTCTTATAATTATAAAAAGAAGATTTTTTCTATAATAGAGTTAAAAAAAATTTATGATGAAATGTTTAATTCTCAAATAGATATTCCTCAATTCATTGGAAATGAAAAACTTTTTAGTGGAATTAAACATTCTATATATCCTCCACATGATAATAAAAAAATTATAGGATATTGGCATGAAGGCTCAGAAAAAGATATAATTAATGCAATTAATTACTCTTTATCAGTCCAAAAAGATTGGTTAAATCTTTCTTTTAAAGAAAGAATTTCTATCTTTTTAAAAGTAGTAGATTTAATTTCTGGTCCATATAGAGATAAACTTAATGCAGCTACAATGATTGGTCAATCGAAAAATATATTTCAATCTGAAAGAGATTCATCTTGCAAATTAAGAGATGATTTAAAAAATCATATAGATTTTGCAAAAAAAATATATAAAAAAAAAAATTTAATTCCTTTAAATTATAAAGGATTTGTTGTTGCAATTACACAATTTAATTTTTCTTTTGTAGAAATCCCATATTGGATTGTAATTATGGGAAATGTTGTGTTATGGAAACCATCTGAAATGCAATTGTTAACAGCAAATGTTTTAATGGAAATCTTTCAAATTGCTGGTATTCCAGATGGAATAATTAATTTATTATTAATAAATATAAAAAAAATAACAAATGTTGGATTAACCCATACAAATTTTGGGGGAGTAACTTTTAAAGGTCCTATAAAGGATTATAAAATAATTTTAAATAAAATAAAAAAATATATTTTTAAATATAAAACATATCCTATGTTTTTAGGGAAAACAATAGGAAAAAATTTTCTTTTGGTCCATTCTAGTTATAATAGCAAAAAAGTATCTACAGCAATTTTAGCTGGAGCTTTTGAATATCAAGGCCAAAAAAGTTCTTCTATATCTATAGCTTATATTCCAAAAAAATTATGGAAAAATAAATTAAAAAAAATTTTAATAGAAAAAATTCTTTCCCTGAAAATAGGAAGTCCTAGAAATTTTTCAAATTTTATTACATCTGTAATTGATAAAATTAGTTTTTTAAAAATAAAACTTTATATAGAAAAATCTTCTTCTGATAAGAAGAGTAATATTATTATTGGGGGAAAATGTGATAGTTCAAAAGGTTTTTTTATTACTCCAACAGTAATAGAAACTAATAATCCCTATTATTTTTTTGAGGAAATTTATTCACCGGTAATAACAATTTTTCTATATGAAGAGTCTAATTGGAAAAACATACTTTTTTTAATTAAAAATTCAAACAAATTTATTACAGGATCGATATTTTGTATTGATAAATCAATAATTTCTTCTGTTAAAAAGAAATTATATAATTTAAATATAAATTTTCATTATTAGAAAATAAAATTTAAAAAAAAGTAGACAATTTTATCGCGTTCAAATAAAAGAAAATAAAATAAAAAAACTTTTTTTAATGAGGAAAGTCCGGACACCATTAGGGTAACACATTGGGTAATACCCGTCCATCGTGAGATGAGGAATAGTGCAACAGAAAAAAAGTACAGTAAGGCTGTAGTGAAATTGTGTAAACTCTGTGTTGTGAAATGCCATGTATACCGGATACTTGAATTTAAAAAAGTGTAGGATTCCCTTTCACTATTAATTCGGGGGGTAGGCAGATAGAGATAAAAGGTAACTTTTATCCCAGATAAATGATAAAAAAAACAGAATCCGGCTTATAGTCTACTTTATAAGTTAAATTTTTTTTCTGCTATTCTTAATCTAGCACTTCTTGATCTATTATTTTGTTTTCTTTCTTTTTTAGAGGTAAAAATTACTCTAGGTTCTAAAAGAATTAAAGGAGATAGATTATTGCCATATAAATCATATTGACCTACTCCATGAAAATTTCCAGTTTTAAAAAAATTTTTTACAATTCTATCTTCTAAAGAATGATAAGAAATAATTGCAATTCTCCCTCCAGGTTTTAATATAGATAATGAATTATTTAATAAATCTTTTAATGCATTGATTTCATCATTTACTTCTATTCTAAGAGATTGAAATATTTTTGAGAAAAATTTATTTTTTAATTTTGTTTTAAAAAAACAAGCTAAAAGATTTTTTAGTTCAAAAGTTTTGTTTATAATTTTTTTTTTTCTTTGTTTTAAAATAATGTTTGCTATTTTTTTTGCATTTTTTACTTCTCCATATTTAATTAAAATATTATATAATTTTTTATATGAATAATTATTTATTATAAATTTTGCATTTTTTTTTTTATAATGATCCATTCTCATATCTAAAAGACTATCATATCTAATTGAAAACCCTCTGTTGGGAGTATTTATCTGATGAGAAGAAATTCCTAAATCTGCTAATATTCCCGATACATAATTAATATTTTTTTTTTTTAAAATGATTTTTAAAAATCTAAAATTATCTTTAACAAGATTAAATCTTGCATCAAAGATATTATTATTCTTTATAGAATCTATATCTTGATCCAAAGCAATTAGCTTACCTTTATTACTTATTTTTTTTAAAAATGAAAAAGAATGCCCCCCCCCACCAAAAGTGGAGTCTATATAAATTCCATCAATTTCTTTAACTAATAGAGCTAATGTTTCTTCCAATAAGACAGGATTATGAAATGCAGACATTTTAATATAATTTATATTTAATATAATAATAATATTTTATTTAATATAATATATATATAATATAAGTTAAAATATGAAAATTTTTTTTTTTAAATATCAAGCAACAGGAAATGATTTTATTATAATTAATAATCTTTGCAAACAATTTTCTTTAAAAGAAAAAATAATACAAAGATTGTGTAATAGAAATTTAGGAATTGGTGCTGATGGATTAATTTTAATTGAAAAAATCAAAAATTATGATTTTTATATGAAATATTATAATTCAGATGGAAAGGAAGGAAGTATGTGTGGAAATGGAGGAAGATGTTCGGTTCATTTTGCAAAAAAAATTGGTGTTCTTCATAAGAAGAATACATTATTTAAAACAATAGATGGATATCATTATGCAACAATAAATAAAAATATTGTGTCAATAAATATGACAAATGTAGAATTTCTAACAGTAGAAGTAGATAAAAAATATATATTTTTAAATACAGGATCTCCACATCATATTATTTTTATTAAAAAAATAGAAAATATAAATATAAAAAAAAAAGGTAGAAAACTACAAAGTAGTAAAAAATACTTAAAAACAGGAGTAAATGTTAATTTTGTTCAAATTAATAAACATATTTTCTATGTTAGAACATATGAAAGAGGAGTAGAAAATGAAACTTTCTCCTGTGGAACAGGAGTAACAGCTTCTGTAATTGCAGCATATCATAAAAACAAAATTTTTTTTAAAAAAATTTTAGTAAAAACCCGGGGTGGACTTTTACAAGTTAAGTTTGATACTCTTCTTCAATCTTATAAAAGAATTTTTTTAAAAGGAGAAGTCAATTTTGTTTATAAAGGAGTAATAAAAATAAATTAAAAATTTTGATTAAAATCAACTAATTCAATAAATGAAGATTCTGCAGAATCTCCTAAACGAAATCCCGTTTTTATAATTCTTGTATATCCTCCAGGACGATTATAAATTTTTAATGATATTTTTTCAAAAAGTTCTTTTACAGAATGTTTATTTTTTAAATATTTAAAAATTATTCTTCTAGAATGAGTAGTATTTTTTTTACTTTTTGTAATTAAAGGCTCAATATATTTTTTTAATGCTTTAGCTTTTGCTAAAGTAGTCAGAATTCTTTTTTTTTTTATAAGAGAAGAAGCTAAATTAGATAACATTGATTTCCGATGTGAACTTTTTACTCCTAAATGATTAAATTTTTTTCCGTGTTTCATATATTTTTCTTATTTTTATTTTTATTTTTATTTTTATTTTTATTTTTATTATAATCCTCAAGATTCATTCCATAATAAATGGTTAATTTTTTCATTATTAAATCTAACTCCTCTAAAGATTTTTTTCCCAAATATTTAAAATTAGTTGGATTAGACTTAATTAAATCTCCCCATGTCAAAATTTTAGCCTTTTTTAAACAATTTAAAGTTCTTACTGATAAATTTTTTCTTTCTAAGGAAGAATTCAAAAGATTCCGCAATTTTAAATAATTTTCATTAGTTTGTTTTTTCTTTTTATATTTTTTGTTATAATTTAAACTAATTTTTTTATTAGATAATAATTTAAAATGTCTTATTACCAGATTAGATGCTTTTATTAATGCATCTTTAGGATTTATAGTTCCATCTGTTTTTATTTCGAAAAAAAGCCTTTCATAAGTTGAATTTTTACTTACACTACAGTTTTCAATTGTGTATTTTACTTTTTTTATAGGAGTAAAAATAGAATCCATTGATATGGTTCCATTAGTATTAATGTGTTTTTCATTTTCTTCTGAATCTGAATCTGAATCTGAATCTGAATCTGAAGGTACATAACCAATTCCTTTTTTTATTACAATAGTAATATTTAAAGAAATAAATTTATTTTTATTTAAAATAATTAAATCAGGATTTATTATTTCAAATAAATGAATATATTCCCCTAAATCTCCAGCCGTTATTTCTTCTTTTTCATTCTTGATAATAATATTAAATTTTTCTCCCGGGTCCTGTTCATCTTCAATTTTTTTTTTAAAACGTATTTTTTTCAAATTTAAAATAATTTCTGTCATATCTTCTTTTACACCTTTTATTGTAGCAAATTCATGATCTACTCCTTCAATTTTAACTGAGTAAATTGCATATCCTTCTAAAGAAGATAAAAGGACTCTTCGAAGTGTATTTCCAATTGTTACTCCCCAACCAGGATATAACGGTTCTATTTTAAAATGTCCTTCGTAATTTGTTAATTTTAATACTCTTAAATTTTCCTTTTTTGTAAACTTTAAAAAAAACATATTATTTATATTATTTAGAATATAATTCCACTATTAAATTTTCATTAATCATTTCAGGAATTTGTTCTCTTCTTGGTATTGATTTTAATATCCCTATAAAATTTTCATTATCCCAACTTAACCAAGTTGTTACCTTTCCAACTAATCTTTTTTTCTCCAAAAGAATTGCTTTTTGTTTTTTATATTTTTCTATTAAAGAAATTTTATCTCCTGGTTTCAAATTATAAGAAGGAATATTTACAATTTTTCCATTAACAGTAATATGCCGATGTGATACTAATTGTCTGGCTTCCGGTCTAGTATGTGATAATTTTAATCTATAAACAATATTATCTAATCTAGATTCACATAATTGTAAAAGTATTTCCCCTTTTCTTCCCTTTTTTTTTGAAGCTTTCTCAAACATTTTTCTAAATTGTTTTTCTAAAATTCCATAAGTATATTTTACTTTTTGTTTTTCTAACAATTGAATAAAATAAAATGATTTTTTTTTATTTAGTTTTTTATTTAGTTTTTTATTTAGTTTTTTAATTATTTTACGATTTTTTCCACTACGAGGATTTACATACTGTCCATCGAAAGTTTTTTTATTTTCAAAATTATTCTTTTCTTTTAAATAAATTGATTCTCCCAATTCAAATTTACGGGCAATTTTATTTTTTGGTCCTATATATTTTGCCATTTTTTTTTAATTTTAATTATATTATACTCTTCTCCTTTTAGGAGGTCTACACCCATTATGAGGAATAGGAGTAATATCTTTAATTACTAATAAAGTAAAATTTTTATTTACTAATGTCCGAATAGCAGAATCTCTGCCAGCACCTGGACCTTTTACTATGACCTTTAATTTTTTTAATCCAGCCTTCAATCCTTTTTCAGCAACATCTGCTGCAGCAACTTGAGCAGCATATGGAGTATTTTTTTTTGAACCTTTAAATCCCATTTTTCCTGCTGAAGACCATGCAATTACATCTCCTTTTTGATTTGTTATTGTTATAATAATATTATTAAATGTTGAATTTATATAAGCTTTTCCTATAGAATCCATTGATTCTTTTTTTTCCATTTCTTTTTTTTCCATTAAATTTTATTTTTTATTTTTTTTTATATTTTTATTTAATTTTTTTTTAGTTGCTTTAGTTGCAACTGTTTTTTTTTTACCTTTTCTTGTTCTACAATTCTTTTTAGTTTTTTGTCCTCTAACAGGTAATCCTAATCTATGCCTTATTCCTCTATAACATCCAATATCCATAATTCTTTTTATATCTAATTGGATTTCCAACCTTAATTCTCCTTCTGTTTTTATCTTATCAGATATAAATTTTCTTATTTTTTTTATTTCATTATCTGTCCAGTTGGATACTTTTTTATTTTTATCAATTCCTGTATTGTTAAATATTTTTTTAGATGTACTAATTCCTATTCCAAATATATAAGTCAGTGCTATTAGTCCTCTTTTATTTTTTGGAATTTCTATTCCTGATATTATAGCCATAATATTAACCTTGTTTTTGTTTAAATTTAGGATTTAATTTATTAATAATTCTTAAACGACCTTTACGTTTAACAATTTGACAATTTTCACTTCTTTTTTTAAGAGACGTTACTTTTTTCATAAAAAATTTAATATCTATATACAATTCTTGCTTTACTTAAATCATAAGAAGACATTTGTAAACGAACTTTATCACCTGGTAAAATTTTAATAAAATTCATCCGCATTTTTCCTGTAATATAACAAGTCACAATACATTTATTTTTTAATTCCACTTTAAACATTGCATTAGGTAATGCCATTAAAACAATTCCATCTATTTCAAAATGTTTTTCTTTTGCCATTTTTAATTATAATTTAATAAATAACTATTTATTGTTGTTTTTATTTCTAATAAACTTCCTACTAAAATTATTAATGAGGAACCTCCAAAAAAGAAAGCAAAATTTTTATCTCCTCCCAGACAAACAAAGATTGACGGTAATAAAGCCATTATAGTTAATAATAATGATCCTATCAAGGATATTTGTGAAACAATTTTTTTTAAAAACAAAGAAGTTTCTTTTCCAGGTTTTACATTTGGTATATATCCTCCATTTAATTTTAAATCATCTGAAATTGTATTAACAGAAATAGAAAAATAAGTAGAAAAAAACGTAATTAATATTATTATTATACTATACAGAATATTATACCATAATCCATATATATTTTTTAATTTTTCAATTATAATATCTATAGAATTATAATGTATTTTAGACATTAATGTTATTAAGAAAAATAACATTCCTTGTGAACACATAATAGGCATAACTCCTGTATGAACTACTTTTAAAGGTAAAAATTTTATTTCTTCTAAATTAGAAGAATAGTTTCTTTTCAACCCAAAATTATTTATATAATGTATATAAATTTTTCTTACAGATTTTATTATAATAATTGCAATTCCAATAATGAATATCCAAACTATTATTTCAAATAATAATCTTAAAATTCCTAAAAAAACATTTTCATTAATTCTATTTAATATTTCAGATATAAAAGAATTTATAAAACGAGATAACATTCCACTTATTATTAAAAATGAATTTCCATTTCCTAGCCCTTTTTCATTAATTTTTTCTTTTAACCACATTGTTAAGAATGTTCCTGTAGTTAAACATATTATTGATGTAAATAAGAAAAAATATTTTCCATAAATTAAAATAAAATTTAAATAATATGTCTTCTTCTTAAGAAAAATATTAATTAAATAGAAAATATACGCATTAGCTTTCATTAAAGATAATATTAAAGTTATACCTTTAGTAATCAAATTTAGTTTTCTTTTTCCAAGGGGGCCATTCTTTTTCAATTTTTTAAAAAAAGGAAAAAAATAACAAAGAAATTGTATAAAAATTGATGCTGATATATTTGGCAGAATCCCTAAAGAAAAAATAGACGCTCTATTACAGGCTCCTCCTGTTAAAGAAGTTAAAATATTTTTTTTAAAACCAAAAGAAGTAAAAGAAGTGAAAATCTTTTTTTTAAAACCAATTTCATTTATATAAATTGGTTTGATAAATGGAATAGGGAAAAATGATCCAAAACGATATATTAAAATTATAAAGAATGTATAATATATTTTTGATGATAATTCTTTTTTATTCAAAATCTTCAAAAGATTTTTTAATTTCATAATATTCTTAAATTTCCCCCCAATTTTTTAATTCCATTGAATGCTTTTTTACTAAATTTATGAGCAGTAATATCTATTTTATAGGTTAATTTTCCTCTTCCTAAAATTTTGTAAAAAATATTTTTTTTAAAAAAACCTAGTTTTCTAAAACTTTCTATAGTTATTTTTTTTTTCAATTTTCCAATATTTATTAAATATTGTATTGTATCTAAATTGAAAATTAAATATTTTTTTTTATTAAAATTTTTAAATCCAAATTTTGGAATTCTTCTTTGTAATGGCATTTGCCCTCCTTCAAAACCTAATTTTTTAGAATTTCCTGAACGAGATTTTGCTCCTTTATGACCTTTAGTACAAGTCCCACCTTTTCCAGATCCTTGTCCCCTGCCTAATCTTTTTTCTTTTCTTACAGATCCAAATTTATATTTTAAATTATTTAATATCATAATTTTAATTATTTATTAATAATAAATGTGATACCTTTTTTATCATTCCCATTATTGATGGGGTTAAAATATGTTCTACTGTCGAATTAAGTTTTTTTAATCCTAAAGCTAACAATGTTAATTTTTGGGATTTACTTTTTTTTATAGAACTTTTTTTTAACAAAATTTTCATCATTATTTTTTTATTTTTTTATTTTTTTATTTTTTTATTTTTTTATTTTTTTATTTTTTTATTTTTTTATTTTTTTATTTTTTTATTTTTTTATTTTTTTAAAATTGTTTTTATAGAAACTCCTCTTTCTAAAGCTATAGTATTTAAAGTTCGTAGTTTAGATAAAGCTAACATTGTAGCTTTAATACAATTCTGATTATTAGAAGATCCTTTTGATTTAGATAATACATTTTTCAAGCCAACTGCTTCTAAAACAGATCTCACTGCCCCACCAGCAATTATTCCAGTTCCTTCGGAAGCCGGACAAATAAAAACACGGGCTCCTCCATATTTGGCTTCTTGTTCATGAGGTATTGTTCCTCCTTTAATAATATTTATTTTTAATAATTTTTTTTCTGCTTTTTCACCTGCTTTAGCAATAGCTTCCGGTGCTTCTTTAGCTTTTCCAAATCCATAACCTACTAATCCTTTTTTATCTCCTTTTATTACTAACGCAGTAAAACTAAAATATCTTCTACCTTTAGTAACTTTACAAACTCGATTAACCACAACTAATTTTTCTTTTAAATCTAAATTAATTTTTTTTAAAATTTTTAATTTATAATTTTTTTTTATTTTTAATTTTTTCATACCCATTAAAATTGTAACCCGACATTTCTTAAGCCTTCTGCTAAAGCTTTTACTCTGCCATGATAAATATATCTATTTCTATCAAAAACTATTTTTTTTATTCCATAAGAATAAATTTTTTTACCTAAAATTTTTCCTATCTTATAAGAAATCTCTTTTTTTTTTAGATTTTTAAAATCAAAATTTTTTGATGAAACAGAAATTAAAGTATGTCCTTTATAATCATCTATTACTTGAGCATAAATATGTTTATTACTTCTAAAAACTGAAATTCTAGGTTTTTCTAAATACCCAAATATTTTTTTTTTTCTTATCATTTATTTAGCAGATTTTCCTATTTTTTTTCTTACCATTTCATTTAAATAACGAATTCCTTTTCCTTTATAAGGATCTGGTTTTTTTAAAGATCTTATTTTGGCTGCTACTATTCCTAATAATTGTTTATCATAAGAATTTAAAATTATATGAGTAGTTTTATTTTTTTCTCTTTTTACTTCTAAAGTAATTTCTTTAGGTAATTTCATCATTATATTATGAGAATATCCTATATTTAAATCTAAAATTTGTTTATTATTAGATGCTTTATATCCTATTCCTATCACTTTTAATTCTTTTTTAAATCCAGTAGATACTCCTTTAATCATATTAAAGATCAACATACGATATAATCCATGTAATGCACGATTTTTTTTATCATTCTTCTTTCTTTTTAGAAAAATAAAATTCTTTTTAAGAGATATTTTAATCTCACCTATTATTTTTTGTTTTAATTTTCCTAAAGGACCATTAATATAAATTATATTTTTTTCTTGTTTTACAACAACATTTTCAGGAATTAAAACTGGAAGTTTGCCAATTCTAGACATATAATATATATATTATATTTAATTTCATTTAATAAATAAAACATATTATTTCTCCTCCAAGTTTTTTTTTACGTGCAATTTTATCAGTCATTATTCCTTTAGAAGTCGATAAAATTGCAATTCCTAATCCATTTATAACACGAGGAATTTTTTTATATTTACAATATTGTCTTAAACTCGGTTTACTAATTCTTTTTATACATTTTATTACAGATGTTCCAGTATATTTATTATATTTTATAGCTACTTTTATAACAAATTTCTCTTTCTTTCTTCTTTCTATTTTATAACTTGATATCAATCCTTGATTATATAATATATTTATTATATCTTTTTTTATTTTCGAATATTGCATTTCAACAATCATATTATTTGATAAATACCCATTTCTAATTCTAGTTAAGCAATCAGCTATTGGATCTGTAATCATTTTTTTTTATAATTTAATTAAAGTTACCAACTAGCTTTCACAATTCCTGGAATAAATCCTTGAGAAGCTAACCTTCTAAATTCAATCCGGGAAATTCCAAATTTTCTCATATATCCTTTCGATCTTCCAGTTAAAGAACAAAGATTATGTACTCGTACAGGAGAAGCATTTCGAGGTAATTTTTGTAATCCTTCATAATCTCTATTTAATTTTAATAATTTTCGTTTTTTAGCATATTTTAAAACCATCATTTTACGTTTTTTTTGCCTTGCTTTTAAAGATTCTTTTGCCATTTTTTTTATTTTTTAAAAGGAATTCCAAATAAATATAATAAATATTTAGCTTCTTTATCAGACTTAGAAGAAGTCACAAAAGTTATATTCATTCCAATATTTTTTTTTAAAAATTCAGAATTTATTTCTGGAAATATAATTTGTTCAGAAATTCCTAAATTATAATTTCCTTTGCCATCAAAACTCTTTTTATTTACTCCTTTAAAATCACGAACTCTTGGTAAAGCAATATTAATTAATCTATCTAAAAATTCATACATAATATTCCTTCTTAAGGTTACTTTAATACTTATAGGAGTTCCTTTTCTTAATTTAAAACCAGATTCATCACGTTTGGATAAACAATAAATTGCTTTTTGACCTGTTATTGCAGTAATATTATCTATTGCATTAGAAATAGTTTTTTTTTCAAAAAAAGAAATATTAATTCCTTGATTTAAAACGATTTTTTTTAGTTTTGGAACTTGCATTATACATTTATAATTAAATTTTTTTTTTAATTTATTAATTATTTTTGTTTTATACAAAAATTTCGTTCTTGGAAAACAATTCAAATTCATTTTTTAAAAAAATTAATTAATAATCTTTCCAGTTTTTTTGGAAACTCTTTGTTTTTGACCTTTTTTGTCAATTTTAAATCCAATTTTTATTGGATAATAATGGGATTTTACTTTTTTTAAAAATGAAATATTTGAGATATTTATTAGTATTTCTTTGGCATAACCATTCTGTAATAATGCTTTATTTTTTTTCTTATATATTTTATATATAATTCCTTTTTTTGTTTTCTTTTCCCCTGTTAAAATTATTACAGTATCTCCTTTTCTTAGTTTTTTCATAAAACTTCTATAGCTAATGAAATAATTTTATTATAATTTTTCTCTTTTAATTCTCTAGGAACGGGGCCCAAAATTCTAGTCCCTTTTAGTTCCCCTGTATTAGTTAATAATACACATGCATTATCATCAAATTTAATATAAGATCCATCTTTACGTTTTATATTTTTTTTTGTTCTTATTATTACTGCTTTATATACTTGTCCTTTTTTTACACTAGATCCTGTTATAGCTTCTTTTATAGAAACTATTATAGTATCGCCTATATAGGCGTATTTTTTTTTTGTTCCTCCTAAAACTCTTATTAATAATACTTTTTTAGCTCCAGAATTATCTGCTACTCTAATTATTGATTCTTGTTGTAACATTTTATTTCTTATTTATTATTTTCAATAATCGCCAACTTTTAGTTTTACTAAAAGGTCTAGTTTCAATGATTTTTACTAAATCACCCTTTTTACATAAATTATGTTCATCATGAACATGATATTTTTTTTTTTTTAAAATGAATTTTTTATAAATCGGATGTTTTTTTTTATATGTTTCAGCCATCACTATAGTTTTTTTCATTTTATTACTTATTACAAGTCCAATTTTTTTTTTTTTATACATTTTAATTTTATACATTTCAGTTATTATTAATTATAAATTTCGTTTTTACTGGTAATTTTTGAGAAGCTAATCTCAAAGCTTCTTTTCCTAAAATAAAGTCTACTTCATCTATTTCAATTAAAATTCTGCCTGGTTTTATTACTGCTACCCAATGATCTCTTCCACCTTTTCCTTTTCCCATCCGGACTTCTTGAGGTTTTTTAGTCACAGGTTTATCAGGAAAAATATTTATCCACAATTTACCTTGTCTTTTAAGAAACCGTGTGGCTGCAACCCTAGCAGATTCTATCTGTCTATCTGTTATCCATCCTGGATCTAAGGATTTAATTCCATATTTGCCAAAATATAATTTTGTTCCTCTTGTTGAATTTCCTTTTATTCTTCCTTTTTGTTGTTTTTCAAATTTAGTTTTTTTAGGTTGTAACATAATTATTAAATTTTAAATTCTTTTTTTTTCTTTATAAGAATTTTTTTTTTTAGATCTTAATTTAAAAAAATTATACATATCTTTCTTACCATAAATTTCTCCTTTCATGATCCATACTTTTATTCCTATGATTCCATAATTAGTATGAGCTTCTGCCATAGAATAATCTATATCTGCTCTAAAAGTTGATAAAGGAATTCTCCCTTCTTTATAAGTTTCTGTTCGTGCCATTTCTGCTCCATTCAAACGTCCAGATATTTTAATTTTTATTCCTTCTGCATTCAAACGTAAAGCAGCAGCTAAACAAATTTTCATAGCTTTTTTATATGAAAATTTATTTTCTAATTTACGAGCTATAGTTTTAGCAACTAATACAGCATCTAATTCTGGGTTTTTTATTTCAAATATATTTATTTGAATTACTTTTTTAGTCAAAACTTTTAATTCTTTTTTTAATTTTTCTACTTCCTCACCTCCTTTTCCAATTATCATTGCAGGCCTAGAAGTTGAAATAGTAATATTTACTCTATTTAAATTTCTTTCAATATAAATTCTAGATACATTATATTTTGCTAAACGATTTTCTAAATATTTTCTTAATTTAAAATCTTCTTTTATTCTTTCTGGATAATTGTTACTCCAAAGAGATTGCCAACCAAAAATTAATCCTAAACGATTGGATAATGTGTTTACTTTATGTCCCATAATTAATTAATTTTCCAATTATAGTAATATAGATATTGCTATATCTTTTTCTAATTTTAACCCCTCTACCTTTAGGTGCAGGACGAATCTTTTTCAACTGAGTCCCTTGATTTACTAAAATTTTTTCTATATAAAAATTATAATTAGAAATATCTTTTTCAAAATTTTTATTTTTCCAATTAGCCATAGCTGATAACAAAATTTTTTTTATTAAAATTGAACCTTTTTTTTTAATAAAATTAAGTTTTAATATTGAATCTTCTACTTTTTCAGTCCTAATTAAATCAGTTATTAAACGTAATTTTCGGGGAGAACATGAAATCTTTTTCAGATTAACTACTGATCTTAATCTTAATCTTAAATCAGATTTAGTTTGTTTTTTATTTTTTATTATCATATTATTTTTTTTTTATTTTTTTTTTAAATCCTGAATGCCCTCTAAAAATTCTAGTAGGAGAAAATTCCCCTAATTTATGTCCTATCATATTTTCAGAAATATATACTGGTATAAAAATTTTTCCATTATAAACTAATATTGTATTTCCAATAAATTCAGGAATAATAGTAGAAGATCTGGACCAAGTTTTTATAACTTTTTTTCTATTTACATTTAAATTATTTAATAAAATTTTTTTTTTTAATTTTAAATTAACATATGGACCTTTTTTTAATGAACGTGGCATAATAATTATTTTATTTATTTTTTCTTTATAATAAATTTATTGGATTTTTTTTTTTTATCACGGGTTTTAAATCCATTAGATGGAAGTCCATTTCTATTTCTAGGATGTCCTCCAGATGCCTTTCCTTCACCACCACCCATTGGATGGTCAACTGGATTCATAGCTACTCCTCTAGTTCTAGGTCTTTTTCCTAACCAACGTTTTCTTCCTGCTTTGCCATCAATTTCTAATTTATGATCAGAATTAGCAATTGATCCTATAGTTGCCATACAGTTTGAAGACACCATCCGAGTTTCTCCAGAAGGTAATTTTATAGTAGAGAATTTTTCTGATTTTGCAATTAATTGCACATATGCCCCTGCACTCCGTGCAAAAATTGCTCCTTTTCCAGTAAAAAGTTCTACACAAGAAATTATAGTTCCTAAAGGAATATTCATAATATACATTGCATTTCCTAATTCCGGAATAGTATATTTATCTGAAATAATTTTTTTTCCTATTTCTAATCCATCAATTGATAAAATATATCTTTTTTCTCCATCTTTATAAAATAAAAGAGATATAAAACTTGATCTATTAGGATCATATTCTATAGATTTTATTATAGCCGGAATCCCAAATTTATTTCTTTTATAATCTATTCTTCTATATTTTTTTTTATGGCCTCCCCCTCTATATCTTATAGTCATTTTGCCACAATTATTTCTACCTCCTGTTTTCTTTTTTCCTCTAGAAAGAGTTTTTTCAGGAAAATGTTTTGTAATTTCTTTAAATGAATTTATTATTTTGAATCTTTGACTTGAAGTAATCGGTTTTTTTTTTTTAATTGACATTTTTTTTTAATTTAATTTAATTTAATTTAATTTAATTTAATTTAATTTAATTTAGTTTCGTTTCTTTTATATTAGATAAATTAAAACTTTTTTTCAATTGATTAAAAATTTTTAATCTCTCTAACTGAGAACATTTTTTAAATTTATTAAAATTTTTTAAAATACCTAAATTAAAATAATTAAAATATTTTTTCAATTTATTAAAAATTTTTAATAATTCTTCTAATTCTAAAGAAGAAAAGTTTTTCAATTTATTTAAAATTTTTAATTTATCTAAATTATAATTTATTTTCAATTTATTAAAAATTTTGAATTTCTCTAAATTAGCCTTTATTTTCAATTTATTAAAAATTTTGAATTTATAATCTTGTTTTAATTTTAAAATTACTTTTTTAAATTTATTTATTTTTAAAACTCCTTTTTTACTTTTTTTTAAATTACAATAAATCATAGTTTTTATATTATTAAAATTAATATTATATATTTTATATATTAATTTTTTAATTTCTTTTTTATTATAAAATAAAGGTACTTTAAAAGTAAAAAAAGGATCCAATTTTTTATTGGAAAATTTTTTTTTTATATTTATTAACATAATAATTACTTAATATTAAATAATTTAAATAATTTTTTAAAAACGCTTTCAAAAAAAATTAAATAATCATAATTTGCTAAATAAAAAATATTTAATTCTTCAATTGAAATTACATTTAATAACTTTAAATTTCTAGAAGCAATAAAAAAATTTTTATCTTTTTTATTATTATTAATTATAATTAATAATTTTTTTTTTTCTAAATTAAGAGTTGTTATCAATTTTTTTATTAAAAATGTTTTTTTTTTTTTTAAAAAAAAATCTTCTAATATTTTTACTTTATTTTTTTGGATTTTAAAAGAAATTAATAATTTTTTAGCTAACACTTTAAAAAGTTTATTTAATTTAAAATTAAATTTTTTGGGTTTAGGGCCAAAAATTCTTCCCCCAGATCTAAAGAGAGGATTTTTTATATTTCCTTTTCTTGCATTTCCACTTCCTTTTTGACGTTGAATTTTTTTTGTACTACCTGTTATTTCACTTCTTTCTTTAGATTTCTTTGTGCCTTGTCTTTGTGCAGAAAAATATCTTTTTATTTCAAGATAAATAATGTGATTTTTTTTTTCTTTTAAAGAATCATTTTTTATTTTTAAAAATCTTCCTGTTTCAAATCCATTCTTATTAATAATATTTAATTTCATTTTTTAAGTTTTTTTTATTTTTAAAAAAGAGTTTTTAGTGCCAGGAACTGATCCTTTTATAATTAATAAATTTTTCAATAAATCGATTTTTAATATTTTTAACTTTTTTATAGTTACTTTTTTATTTCCCATTCTGCCAGCCATTCTAGTTCCTTTAAAAACTCTTGAAGGATCAGACCCAGCACCTATAGATCCCGGGGCACGATATCTATTATGTTGACCATGAGATTTTTCTCCTACACCTGAAAACCCATGCCGTTTAATTACTCCTTGAAACCCTTTTCCTTTAGAAAAACCTGTAATATCAACTAACTCGTTTTCATTAAAAATATCTACTTTAATTATATCTCCTGATTTTAATTCTTTTTTTAATGAAAATTCCACTATTTTTTTTTTAGGTGTAGATTTAAATTTTTTAAAATGACCTAATAAAGATTTATTAGTTTTTTTTATTTTTTTTTCTTCAAATCCTATCTGATAAGAATTATATCCATCTTTTTTTAATGTTTTTTTTTGTAAAACAAAACAGGGACCTGCTACTATTATTGTACAAGGCACCTTTAATCCTTTTTCATCAAAAAAACTAGTCATTCCAATCTTTTTACCTATTATTCCTAACATTATTAAATTTTAATCTCTATTTCTACCCCACTAGCTAATTCTAATTTCATTAAAACATCTACAGTAGATGAGCAAACATTATATACTTCTAAAAATCTGAAATGACTTGATAATTTAAATTGTTCACGAGATTTTTTATGAACATGAGGAGATCTTAAGACTGTAAAAATTTTAATTTTAGTAGGTAATGGAATTGGTCCATTTATTTTGGCTCCAGTGGGGAAAATAGATTTTACTATTTTTTCAGAAGATTTTTCTAAAATATAATGATCATATGATTTTAATTTTATTTTTATCTTCTTAATAATCTTCATAATATTAAATTTTCATTTTTTATTTAAAATAAATTTTTCAGCTACATTAGCTGGGGCTGGTTTATAATTAAAAAATTCCATTGTAGATGTTGCTCTTCCAGAAGATAATGTCCGTAAAATAGTTACATATCCAAAAAGTTCTGATAAAGGCACTAAAGCTTTTATAATTTTTAAATTTATCATATTTTCTTCCATACCTTGAATAATTCCTCTTCTTCTATTTAAATCTCCTACAATAGATCCCATATTTTCTGGAGGAGTTAATACTTCTACCTTCATTATAGGTTCTAAAAGAATAGGATTTGCTTTTTTGGCAGCTTTTTTAAAACCAATTTTACTAGCTAATTCAAAAGACAGTTGATCCGAATCAACAGAATGATATGACCCATCTATTAAAATAATTTTAGCATTTTCTATTTCTGATCCTGATAAAGGACCTATTTTCATAGCTTCTTTAAATGCTTTTTCTATTGAAGGTATATATTCTTTTGGAATATTTCCTCCTTTTACTTTATTTAGAAATTCTAATCCTTGAGAGCCTTCTTTGCCAGGTTCTAATTTAAAAAATATATCTGCATATTTGCCTCGTCCTCCAGTTTGTTTTTTATATATTTCTCTCTGTTTAATGGAATTCGTTAATGCTTCTTTATATTCTACTTGAGGATTTCCTTTGTTAACTTTTATTTTAAATTCTCTTTCTAATCTATCTAAAATTATTTCTAAATGTAATTCTCCCATTCCTGATATTATTGTTTGTCCAGTCGATTTATCATTTCGTACTTGAAAAGTAGGATCTTCTTCTGCTAATTTAGTTAATGATAAACTCATTTTCTCAATATCAGATTTATATTTTGGTTCAATAGCTACTCCAATTACTGGATCAGGAAAAGAAATATTTTCAAAAATTATTGGAAAATTTTCATCACATAATGTATCCCCAGTTTTTATATTTTTAAATCCTACTGCAGCTCCTATATCTCCCGCTTCAATATAAGCTACAGGATTTTGTTTATTAGCATGCATTTGATATATTCTTGATATTCGTTCTTTATTCCCTGATCTAGCGTTCAAAACATATGTTCCAGATTTTATTATTCCAGAATAAACACGAAAAAAAGCTAAACGCCCTACAAAAGAATCAGTAGCTATTTTAAAAGCCAATGCAGAGAAAGGTTCCTTAAAATTCGGTTTTCTTATTTCTTCTTTTTCTGTTTTTGGGTTTATCCCTTTTATTTCTTTGATCTCAATTGGAGATGGTAAATATCTACAAATAGTATCTAACATTACTTGAACACCTTTATTCTTAAAAGAAGAACCACAAATAATAGGAACAATTTCAATATTTAAAGTAGATCTTTTTATAGAAGCAATTATTTCTTTTTCTGAAATCTTATTAGGATTATCAAAAAATTTATTCATTATATCATAATCGTATTCAGATATTGTTTCTAACAGAATATTTCTATATTTATTAGTTATATCTAATAATTCATCAGGAATCGGAATGTTTTTATAAACTGTCCCATAATTTTCTTCTTCCCAAATTATTGCTTTTTTAGCAATAATATCTACTACTCCTTTAAATTCATTTTCTTTCCCAATAGGAATTTGTAATATTAAACAATGTGCACCTAAATTTTTAGTTATTTGTTTACACACATTAAAAAAATCTGCTCCTTGTCTATCCATTTTATTAATAAATCCTATTCTAGGAACTTTATATTTATCTGCTTGTCTCCAAACTGTTTCTGATTGGGGTTCTACTCCGTCTACTGCACTAAATAAAGCTACCATTCCATCTAATACTCTTAAAGATCTTTCGACTTCAACAGTAAAATCTACATGTCCTGGGGTATCAATAATATTAATTTTATATTTTTTTTTATTATAAATCCATTCACATTTTGTAGCAGCAGAAGTAATTGTTATTCCTCTTTCTTGTTCTTGTTTCATCCAATCCATAGTAGCTGTTCCCTCATGGACTTCACCAATTTTATGAGTTATTCCAGTATAAAATAGAATCCGTTCTGTAGTAGTAGTTTTTCCTGCATCAATATGAGCAGCTATTCCTATATTTCTTGTATATTTTAAATTATTCATAAATTCATAATTTAAAACCTAAAATGAGAAAAAGCTTTATTTGCTTCAGCTATTTTATGAATAGTTTCACGTTTTTTAAAAGCAGTTCCTTCTTTTTTAGAAGCTGATAACGTTTCTTCCGCTAATTTTTTATACATACTTTTTTCATTTCTTTGACGAGCACAATTAATTAATAATTTCATAGCTTTAGTAACTTTTACATAAGGTTTAATTGGTGTAGGAATTTGAAGATTAGACCCTCCAATCCGTCTACTTCTAACTTCTACATGAGGCATTACATTTTTTAATGCTTTTTTCCAAATTTCTATTCCAGATTTTTTTTTATTCTCTTTTTTTTTTTCTATTTCATCTATAGATTTATAAAATATTTTATATGCTAAAGTTTTTTTTCCATTTTTCATTAAATGATTTACAAAACGTGTTACTAACGTTTCTTGAAATTTAGGATCCGGTTGATAAATTTTTTTTTTTGATTTAAATTTTCTCATATTTTTTATTTTTAGGTTTTTTTAGGTTTTTTTGTGCCATATTTACTACGAGCTTTTTTTCTATCTTTAACACCAGCAGTATCTAAAGCTCCACGTATTATATGATAGCGAACACCTGGTAAATCTTTCACCCTTCCCCCTCTTATTAAAACAAGAGAATGCTCTTGAAGATTATGTCCTTCTCCGGGAATATAAGCATTTACTTCTTTTCCATTTGTTAATTTCACCCGGGCAACTTTTCTCATTGCAGAATTGGGTTTTTTAGGAGTGGTTGTATATACTCTTGTACAAACTCCTCGTTTTTGAGGACAACGATTTAATGCAAGAGATTTACTTTTATTAGGAATTTTTTCTCTTCCTTTTTTTATCAATTGTTGTATAGTGGGCATATTAAAAAATAATTTCATTTAAATATATATAATAAATTTTAATTTTTTATTTAAATTTTATATTTTTTATTAAATTTTTCTATTCTGCCAGTTTCCGAAATATATTTCATATTTCCTGTATAAAAAGGATGAGAATAACTTGAAATTTCCAATTTATAAAATGGAAATTCTTTTCCATCTATATTGATTTTTTCCTTAGTAAAAATAGTAGATTTACAAAAAAAAGTTTGATTACTAATCATATCTTGAAAACAGACCATTCTATAATTTTTTGGATGAATTTTTTTTTTCATAATTATTTTTATTTTAATTTATTATATTAATGTAATGATAAAAATTAAACCTTTTAAAAAAGCTAAATTTAATAAAACTATTCAAATAAAAAAAATGTTTGATATTATTTATCATAATTATGATAAAATAAATAATATTATATCATTTGGATATGATCGAAAATGGAGAAAAAAATTATCTGAGATAATAATTAATTATAATCCTAAATTAGTTTTAGATTTAGCCACAGGAACAGGAAATATTCCAATTTTATTAGTTAATAAACTTAAAAAGTTAAATTTATTAGGAATAGATATTTCTAATAAAATGATTTCTATTGGAAAAAATAAATTAAAAAATTATAAAAATGTAAAATTAATTAAAGCTGATTGTCAAAAATTATTTTTTATTAAAAAAAATCAATTTGACATTGTTACTATAGTTTTTGGAATTAGAAATTTTGAA
The DNA here is from genome assembly GCF_003214255.1 of Candidatus Karelsulcia muelleri. Taxonomy (GTDB): domain Bacteria; phylum Bacteroidota; class Bacteroidia; order Flavobacteriales; family Blattabacteriaceae; genus Karelsulcia; species Karelsulcia muelleri_B. Next base: position 234,064 of record NZ_CP029011.1, on the reverse strand, counting down.
AATATTAATAATGTTTTTAAAGAAATTTATAGAGTTTTATCTCTAAATGGATATCTAATTATATTAGAATTTTCTAAATCTAATAATTCTTTTAATTTTAATTATATTTATAAATTTTATTCAAAAAAAATTATTCCTTTAATAATAAAAAGTTTTTATAAAAATTTATTTGCTTATAATTATTTAATTAAATCTATTGATTTTTTTTATAAAAATGTAAATTTAAAAAAAAAATTTAAACAATTTAATTTTAAATTAATTAAAACAATCCAATTAACTTTTGGAATTGTTTCAATTTATATTGCAAAAAAATAAATAAAAAAATATAATATATGTCTTTACCTTTAAAAAAAAAAAAAGAAATAATAAAAAAGTATGGTAAATCAGAAACTGATACAGGAAACTGTATTGTTCAAATTTCTTTTTTTACATTGAAAATAAATAAAATTAGCAATCATCTTAAAAAAAATAAAAAGGATTTTAATTCAGAAAGATCTTTACGAATTTTAGTTTATAAAAGAAAAAAATTACTTAAATATTTAAAAAAAAATAACATAAAATTGTTTAAAACAATTTTAAAAAGAATTAAAACTGGAACCGTTTAATAAAAGATTTTCAATGATACCAGAATTAATAAAAGAAAATATCTTTTTAGAAGATGGACAGATTATCAGTATTGAAACTGGTAAATTAGCTTGTCAAGCTAATGGTACAGCTGTAGTTCGAATGGGAAAAACTAGTTTAATCGCTACTATTGTAATTTCAAAAAAGGAAAAAGAAGGAATTAATTTTTTACCTTTAATAATTGATTATAAAGAAAATTATTCAGCTGGGGGGAAAATTCCTGGTGGATTTCTAAAACGTGAGAGAAGACCTTCTGATGAAGAAGTTTTAACAATGAGATTAATAGATCGTTTATTACGTCCACTTTTTCCACAAAATTTTTTGAAAGAAATTCAAATAATAATTTATTTATTATCATATGATATAAATGTATTACCTGATGGTTTAGCTGGATTAGTAGCTTCTGCTGCTGTTTCTATTTCAGGAATTCCTTTTAAAGGACCTGTTTCAGCAGTTAGAATTATTAGATTTCAAAATTCATTTTTGATTAATCCTGGAATAAAAAGTGTTAAAAAATCAGATATAAATTTAATTATAGGAGGCACTAAAAATTCTATTCTAATGATAGAAGGAGAAATGAAAGAAATTTCTGAAAATGAAATTATTTATTTTATAAAAATAGCACATTTTTTTATAAAATTACAAATAACTGCTCAAATTAATTTAATTAAAAACTTAAAAATTAAAAGTAAGAATTTCCCTGTTTTTAACAACTTAAATTTTATTTATTTAAAAAAAAAAATAAAATATATTTTTTATGAAAAAATATATTGTTTATATAAACAAGCTTCATCTATAATTCGTTTTCAACAAATGGAAATTTTGTTATTAAAAATAAATAATTATTTTTTATATGACAATTTAATTCTTAATGAAGATGAACAAAATTATATATTTGAAATATTAAAAAAAGAAATTTTGAGAGAAATTATTTTAAAAGAAAATCATCGTTTAGATGGAAGATCATTAGATGATCTTAGAAAGATCTGGAGTAAAACAAATTTTTTGCCTAGTGTTCATGGATCAGCAATTTTTTCCAGAGGAGAAACTCAAGCATTATCTACAGTTACTTTAGGTTCTTCCTTAGATGTTAATAAAATTGATAATGTGATATTACAAGATAAACAAAAATTTTATTTACATTATAATTTTCCTCCGTTTTCAACTGGAGAAATAAAATTATTAAAAGGAATTTCAAGACGGGAAATTGGACATGGCAATTTAGCTCAACGTGCATTAAAAAATATAATTCCTTTTAAAACCCCTTATACTATAAGAGTAGTATCAGATATTTTAGAATCAAATGGATCATCTTCTATGGCTACTGTTTGTGCAAGTACATTAGCATTAATGGATGCAGGAATTCCCATTAAAAGACCTGTTTCAGGAATTTCAATGGGATTAATTATTAATTTTTTAACAGATGAAGCAATAATTCTTTCAGATATTTTAGGAGATGAAGATAATATTGGAGATATGGATTTTAAAATGACAGGAACAAAATTTGGAATAACAGCATGTCAAATGGATATTAACTTTCCTGGTTCAAACTATGAAATGTTATTGAATTCAATTTTAAAAGCAAAAAATTGTTTATTATTTTTAATAAAAAAAATATTGAATACAATTAAATCCCCTTCTTTGAAAGAAAATTCCCCCAAAATTTTTTATTTTGAAATTAAAAAAAAGTTGATAGGAACTGTAATTGGATCTGGTGGAAAAATTATACAAGAAATTAAAACTTCAACAAATACTAATTTAAAAATAGAAGAAAAAGAAAATTTAGGAATAATAGAAATTTATGGAAAAACTGATAAACAAATTAAAAATGCTATTTTCAAAATTAAAAACTTAATTTTTTTTCCTAAAAAAGAAAAACTTTATAAAGTAAAAATTAAATCTATTAAAAATTCTGAATTAATTATTATTTTGCCTTCAGGGCAAACAATGGATTTAAAAAAATCTGAAAATTTTAAAAATTTAAATCTTTATTCTTTTCTAAGAAAAGGGGATTGGATAAAAATTAAATCTGTAAATAAAAACGGAAAAATAAATTTTAAAAGAATTATATAAACTTTTATGAAAATGAAATATGATATTAAAAATCTGAAAAAACAAATAATTAATAATGAATATGAATCTTCATATGAATATGAATATGAATATGAATATGAATCTGAATCTGAATCTGAAGATTCAGATGAATATGAAGATGAATCTTTAGAAAAATATCTTGAGGAGATAGGAAAAATTCCTTTATTATCTCAAAAAAAAGAATTAGAATTAGCTAAATTAGCTCGAAAAGAATTATCAGAGGGGTCTGCTGGTACTGCTCTTGAGCAGTTAATTAAATCAAATTTAAGATTTGTAGTCTCTGTTGCCAAACAATATCAAAATCAAGGATTAAGTTTATCTGATTTAATTAATGAAGGAAATTTAGGTCTTATTAAAGGAATAAGTAGATTTGATGAAAAAAAAGGTTTTAAATGTATTTCTTATTGTGTTTGGTGGATTAGACAAGCTATTTTACAAGCTATAGCAGATCAAGCTCGATGTATCCGTTGTCCTACAAATAAACTAGCTTTTTATAATAAAGTAGTTAAAACTTATTCTAAATTAGAACAAAAACTTAAAATGCAACCTACTGTAAATGATATAGTAGTTTACTTAAATAGTAGTGAAAAAGAAGTTGAAGAAGCTTTGAAAAATTCCATTCAACCTACATCTTTAGATGCGCCAATTTTAGAAGGAGAAGATACTAATTTATATGATGTTCTTAAATCGGAAACTTCTCCTGAACCAGATTTTAAATTAGAAAAAGAATCTTTTTTTAAAGATATAAAAATATTATTGGAAACTCTTTCAGAAAAAGAATCTCAAGTAATATCTTTACATTATGGATTTGGATGTAAACCAATGACTTTAGAAAAAGTAGCTTTTTTATTAAAGTTAACTAGAGAACGTTGCCGACAAATAGAAATTAATGGTATTAAAAGATTAAGAATTTCTTATAGAAAAAAATTATTAAGACCTTATTTATGTAAATAAAAAATTGAATCTTTTAAGAGTATATGATTTTAAATCAGCTTAATCTTAAGATTGATTTTTAATATATTGATTTTTAATAGTATATAAGAAGCTTAATCTTAATATTGATTTTTAATATATTGATTTTTAATAGTATATAAGAAGCTTAATTAAAACATCTTTTAAGAAATTTTTGAAAAAAATTTTTATAGAATATTTTATAGAATAAGATAATAAGCTAAAAATTATTATTCCTAATAATTTCATTATTAAATGAATAATTGATTTTATTATATTTAATATAAGTTTTATTATTTTTATGGGCAGTTTTACTAGTAGTTTGACTAGTAAGAAAATTAAGTTTATAATCATAGTAATCATAGATTTTTTTTTATATATATACAAAAAATTAAAAAAAATTAGACAATTGAAATTAATAAGAAGAAGAAATTCACGTATTTTAATACTGCAATTTTTATATACATATTATGTTTCTAATATAAATGGATTTTTTTTAGAAAAAAAACTTTATAAAAGTATACTTCAGATAGACGATATATATTTTTTGTTATTAAAAACAAATAATTTGTTGTTTTATAAATTAAAAATTTTAAATAAAAAATTAAAATTTTATTATTTTTTTTTTATAAAAAATAAATTTTTATCTAAATTGTTTAGAAATAATAATTTAAAATTAGTACATAGATTAATATGTAATTCTCTTTTAAGAAGAAAAAGTTTTAAAGAGAAAGAAAAAGATTCAAAAAATTATATTTATTTTATAAAAAATTTATATAGAAATACAATTATTAATAAAACAAATTTTAATTCCATTATTAATAATATATCAGATAATTGGAAAATTAAAAATTTATCTTTAATAGATAAAATTATTTTACATTTGTATATATGTGAATTACTTTTTTTTTCTAGAATTCCTGTTAAAGTTATTATGAATGAATATATAGAAATATCTAAAATGTTTTCTACCAAACAAAGTAAATTATTTATTAATGGAATTATGGAAAAAATTTTAACCCAATTAAAAAATAAAATTCTTAAAATTAAATAAATGAAAAAAAAATTCCCTTCAGGAATAGCAACTGGGTCTCTTGTCGAAGAAATTTTTCAATATGCAAAAGAAGAAAATTTTGCTTTACCTGCAGTAAACGTAATTGGAAATAATACTATTAATGCAGTGCTTGAAACGGCAAAAAAAGTTAATTCTCCTATAATAATACAATTTTCTTATGGTGGTGCCTTATTTCTTGCTGGAAAATCATTAAATGATAATAATGAAAAAGCAGCTATTTTAGGCTCAATATGTGGCGCAAAACATGTCCATGAAATATCTAAATATTATAATATTCCAGTTATTTTACATACTGATCATTGTAATAAAAAATTATTACCTTGGATAAATGGATTATTAAATATTAATGAAATTTATTATAAATTTTTTGGAAAAACATTATTTAGTTCTCATATGATTGATTTATCTGAAGAGCCTTTAATTGAAAATATTAAACTTTCAAAAAAATATTTTAAACGTATGAAAAAACTAAATCTTACACTTGAAGTGGAATTAGGAATAACTGGAGGAGAAGAAGATGGAAAAGATAATACCAAATTAAATGATTCAAAATTTTATACAAATCCCAAAGATGTTATTAGATTTTATAATGAATTAAAAACAATTAATTCTAAATTTCTTATAGCTGCTTCATTTGGAAATGTACATGGAGTATATAAAGACAAATTAAAACTTAAACCTGAAATTTTAAAAACAAGTCAAGATTTTTTTAAAAAAAAAAATCCAATTAATTTTGTATTTCATGGAGGTTCTGGAGCTTCTTTAAAAGAAATTAAAAAAGCTATTAATTATGGTGTTATAAAAATGAATTTAGATACAGATATTCAATATTCATTTACTAATGGAGTAAAAAAATATATAATTTCTAATTTAGAATTTTTAAAAAAACAAATTGGAAATCCACATGGAAAAAATATTTCAAATAAAAAATATTATGATCCTAGAATTTGGCTTAGAAAAGGAGAAGAAAATTTAAAAAAAAGATTAATAAAATCTTTTGAAGATTTAAATAACATAAATAGATTATAAAATGAAACAAATGACTTTTAGAGAGGTAATAGCAGCTGCTATGAGTGAAGAAATGAGAAAAGATAAAACTATATATTTAATGGGAGAGGAAGTTGCGGAATATAATGGTGCCTATAAAGCTTCTAAAGGAATGTTAAAAGAATTTGGTTCTAAAAGAATAATTGATACTCCAATTTCTGAATTAGGATTTTCTGGAATTGGAATTGGTTCTGCTCTTAATGGTTGTCGTCCTATAATTGAATATATGACTTTTAATTTTTCATTAGTAGCGATGGATCAAATTATTAATAATGCAGCAAAAATAAGACAAATGAGTGGAGGTCAATGGAATATTCCTATTGTTTTGAGAGGTCCGACAGGATTTGCTGGACAATTAGGAGCAACTCATTCTCAATCTTTTGAAAGTTGGTATGCTAATTGTCCAGGTTTAAAAATTGTAATTCCTTCTAATCCTTATGATGCCAAAGGTCTTTTAAAATCTTCAATTCGTGATAATGATGTAGTAATTTTTATGGAATCAGAACAAATGTATGGAGATAAAATGATGATTCCAATTAAAGAATATACTATACCATTAGGAATAGCTAATTTAAAAAAAAAAGGAAATGATTTAACAATTGTTTCTTTTGGAAAAATAATAAAAATTGCTTTAGAAGTTGCTTTAGAACTTGAAAAAAAAAATAAAAATATTAGTATAGAAATTATAGATTTACGAACCATAAAACCTTTAGATTATAATACAATTATAAATTCTATAAAAAAAACAAATAAATTATTAATCTTAGAAGAAGCGTGGCCTTTTGCATCTATTGCTTCTGAAATAACTTATGTTATTCAACAAGAAGCGTTTGATTATTTAGATGCTCCAATTAAAAGAATTACAGGACAAGATACTCCTGCTCCTTATGCAAAAAATTTAATTGAGAAATGGTATCCATCTAAAAAAGATCTAATAGAAAATATTATGAATATAATTTCTTCTCAAGAATAATTTTTCCTTTATAATATAATTTATTTTCATACCAATGTGCTCTATGATAAAGATGATATTGTTTTGTTATTGGATCTTTTCCTAATCTTGGATTAGATATTCTATAAAAATTTCTTCTTTTTTTTTTTCTAGATTTAGATTGTCTTCTTTTAGGATGTGCCATTATTAATTTTTTAAAATAAAATTCTAAAAAGAAAATAAAAAATGCATATAAAAACTTTAGAAGAAATAAATTTGATAAAATCAAGTTCTATTTTAGTATCTAAAACATTAGGAATGTTAACTAATGAAATTAAACCAGGAATTAGTACTCTATATTTAGATTCATTAGCAGAAACATTTATTAGAGATAATGGAGGCATTCCTGCTTTTTTAGGATTATATAATTATCCTAATACTATTTGTGCTTCTATTAATGAACAAATTATTCATGGAATTCCTACTAAAATTCCATTAAAAGATGGAGAGATTGTATCTATTGATTGTGGAGTTAAAATGAATAATTATTATGGAGAACACGCTTATACATTTGAAGTAGGAAATGTTAATTCTAATATTAGAAAATTATTAAAAATTTCAAAAGAATCATTATATTTAGGAATTGCTGAATGTAAAGCAGGAAATCATATAGGAGATATAGGATATGCTATTCAAAATCATGTTGAAAAACATGGCTATTCTATTGTAAGAGAATTTGGAGGCCATGGATTAGGGAAAAAAATCCACGAAGAACCAAATGTTCCTAATTATGGAATAAAACAAATGGGTAAAAAATTATTAAACGGATTAGTATTAGCAATTGAACCTATAGTAAATAAAGGAAAAAAATATATAAAAATTAATAAAGATGGATGGACAATATCTACTTTAGATAAAAAACCTTCAGCACATTATGAACATAATATTGCTATAATTAATGGAAAACCATATTTATTATCTACATATAAATATATATATGATTCATTAGGAATTTCATCAAAAGAAGAAAAATTCATTTAAAAATTTTTTTATTCTAAATAATGCTTCAAATAAATTTTTTTTAGAACTAGCATAAGAAATTCTAAGTCCATTTTTAGATCCAAAAGATTCTCCTGAAACTGTAGCTACAAAATATTTATTTAACAAATGCATTGAAAAATTATTTGATGATTGGTTTTTTTTTAAAAAAAAAGAAATATCTAGAAAAAGATAAAAAGCTCCATCAGGAGATTTAAATTTGAAAGTAGGAATTTCTTTAAAAAAAGTTATTATTAAATTTCTTCTTTTTTTAAATGAATTTAAAATTTTTTTTAAAATTTTTTTTTGATTATATTTTAATGCAACAATAGAAGCACGTTGTGCTATTGAATTTACACATGAAGTGGTTTGACCTTGAATTTTTTCACACGCTTTAGTAAGCCATTCAGGTCCTCCTAAATATCCTACCCTCCATCCCGTCATAGAAAAAGATTTAGAAAGACCATTTAATGTCACCGTTTGGTTATAAATTTCTGAAAAAGAAGCAATACTAATATGTTTTTTTTCATAAATTATATATTCATAGATTTCATCTGAAATAATAATTATTTTAGGATTTTTTGATAAAATTTTTACTAAAGTTTTTAGTTCATTTTTAGAATAAACACATCCTGTTGGATTACAAGGAGAATTAAATATAAAAATTTTTGTTTTAGAAGTAATAACGTTTTTTAATTGTTTGGAAGTAATTTTAAAATTAGATTTTATTGTAGTAGGAAGAATAATAGGTTTTGCTTGACAAAATTTTACCATTTCATAATAACTAACCCAATAAGGTGCAGGAATTATTACTTCATCATTTTTATTTAATAAAGCTAAAAATAAATTGATTATTGATTGTTTTACTCCATTACTTATTAAAATTTGTGAATTAGAATAATTAAGATTATTATCACGTTTAAATTTATTACAAATCATTTTTTTTAATTCTAAATATCCTGATATAGGAGTATAATTATGATAACCTTTATCTATAGCTTTTTTAGCAGCTTTTAAAATAAAAGATGGAGGTAAAAAATCTGGTTCGCCAACACTTAAATTAATTACGTTATATCCTAATTCTTTTAATTTTCTTGCTTTAGCAGTCATTTCTAATGTTTTAGAAATTCCCATATTTAAAATTCTATCTGATAACATTAAAAAATGAAATTTAATAAAAAAATTAAATTAATTAATAATTATTTTACAGAAATAGATAAATTAAAAATTGAAAAATTTTATATTTTATATAAAATATATAATTTTTATTATAAAAATATAAATATTTTTTCAAAAAAAAGTTTTAACGGTTTTTTTGAAAAACATTGTATACATACTTTAAGTATTTCTAAAATAATGAAATTTTTAAAAAAATCAATTGTTTTGGATGTAGGAACTGGAGGAGGCTTTCCTGGAATTCCTTTAGCAATAATGTTTAATGAAACAAAATTTATATTAATTGATTCAATTAAAAAAAAAATTAAAATTATTCAAATAATCATTGATGAATTACATTTAAATAATGTACAAATAGTGTGTACTCGAATAGAAAATTTTGAAAAAAAATGTAATTTTATTTTGGGAAGAGCAGTAACACAATTATCAAATTTTATTAAATTAGTAAAAAAAAATATTAAATTTAATTATAAAAATAAAATTTTTAATGGAATTTTTTATCTAAAAGGAAAACCTTTTGAGAAGGAAAAAAAAAAGCAATATTTATATATTGAATATAATATATATAATTTTATTAAAAAAAAATTTTTTTTTAATAAAAAAATTGTGTATATACCTATAGTAAAAAAAAAATAAATTTATAAAAAAAATGGAAAATTACACATCTAAAAATATACAATATTTAGATGGAATTGAACATATTAGATTAAGACCTGCAATGTATATTGGGGACATTGGCATTAATGGGTTACATCAATTACTTACTGAAGTAATAGATAATTCTATAGATGAATATTTATCAGGATATTGCACTAAAATTAGAATTACTTTCCACAAAAATGAATATATTACTGTTTTAGATAATGGAAGAGGAATTCCAGTTGATTTATATAAAAATAAAGGAATTTCTACTTTAGAAGTAATAATGACTAAAGTTGGAGCAGGAGGAAAATTTGATAAAAAAGCTTATAAAATTTCTGGTGGGTTACATGGAGTTGGAATTTCTTGCGTTAATGCATTATCTTGTTATCTTATAGCTAGAATTTTTAGAAATGGAAAAATATATGAACAAATTTATTCTAAAGGAATTCCAATTACTAAATTAAAGAAATTAGATCAAAAAAATAAAAAACAAATGAGAGGAACTGAAATTACTTTTAAAGTAGAGAAATCCTTTTTTGGCAAAAAAATTTTTGATTATAATTTAATTTTGAATAGAATAAAAGAATTATCTTACCTAAATAAAGGTTTATTATTAATATTAATTGATAAAAGATTTTCTCCAAATAAAAAAGAATTTTGTTATTCCAAAAAAGGAATAAAAGAATTTATTTTAAATTTAAGTAAAGATAAAAATTATTTAAAAAAATTTTTTTATTTAAAAAAAAAAAATAAAAAAATTCAATTAGAATTAGCAATGAAATTTAATTCTTCTTTTAAAGAAAAAATTTATTCTTATGTAAATAATATTCCTACACCTTCAGGAGGTACACATATATCTGGATTTAAAAGAGCATTAACAAAAACATTTAAAAAATTCTATTATAAAAAATATAAAATAGAAATTTCAGGAAAAGATATTCGAGAAGGAATTATTGCCATAATCTCTATGAGGATTGCTAATCCTCAATTTGAAGGACAAACTAAAAAAAAACTTGGTAATAATGAAATTATTGGTCTTGTAGAAAAAATAGTTTCCAACGAATTAAATATTTTTATTAACGCAAATCCTTTATTGAAAAAAAAAATTTTAAATAAAGTGTTTTTAACAGTTAAAGCATTACAAGCTTATAAAAAAGTTCGGAACTTAATTCAGAAACAAATAAATAATATTTTCCCTTTAAAATTAGCTGATTGTTCTTCAAATAATCATAATTTATGTGAAATATATTTAGTCGAAGGAGATTCTGCTGGTGGCACGGCTAAACAAGGAAGAGAACGAAAATTTCAAGCAGTTTTTCCCTTAAGAGGAAAAATTTTAAATGTAGAAAAATCTATGAAAGAAAAAATTTTTGAAAATGAAGAAATAAGAAATCTTTTTTCAGTTTTAGGAATCTTTTTAAGAAAAAAAGAAAAAAAAATTGTTTTAAACATAAAAAATATTCGTTATAAAAAAATAATAATTATGACCGATGCAGATATAGATGGAAGTCATATTTCAACATTAATTTTAACTTTTTTTTTTAGAAATCTTAAAATTTTAATAGAAAAAGGATATATATATATCGCCACTCCTCCATTGTTTTTAATAAAACATTTTAATAAAAAATTATATGCTTGGAATGAAAAAGAAAAAGAAAAAATTTTAAAAAATATAGGAAATTTAAAAGGAATTCATATTCAAAGATATAAAGGATTAGGAGAAATGGATGCTGAACAATTATGGGAAACTACTATGAATCCATTAAACAGAACTTTACGACAAGTAAAAATTGATAATTTTAAAAATGCAAATTATATTTTTTCGATGTTGATGGGAAAAAAGGTTTTTAAAAGAAGAAAATTTATAGAGCAAAATGCTTTATTTGCAAATATTGATGCATAAATATTTTTTTTTTAAAAAATTTATACATTAAATATAATAATATATATAAATAAATAATTTTTATAATTAAAAATAAAATAAAAAATGGTAGAATACAATTCTAAAAAAGGAATAAAAAAATTACTAAAAAAATTAAAGTATTTAGAAAATTTAGAACGCTTAAAAATTGCTGAGGAAATTGCAGAAGCAATAGAAAAAGGAGATTTATCCGAAAATTCGGAATATAAAATTGCTAAAGAAAATCAAAGATTATTAGAAATCAAAATTTTCAATTTAAAAAAAAAAATAAATAATACCCGAATTATAGATTTCTCGAAAATAAATACTACTAAAGTATCAATTTTTACAAAAGTAAAAGTAAAAAATATTGAAACTGGAGAATGTATATATTATACATTAGTTCCAGAAACTGAATCTAATATTAAAAAATTAAAAATTTCAATTTACACTCCTATAGCCAAAGGATTAATTGGAAAAAAAATTGGTGAAATAGCTCATATTAAATTACCAAATAATAAATTTGTTCATTTGAAAATTTTAAAAATAAAATTAGAAAAAGAAAGTTAGACAGACTCGTAGGGATTTGAACCCCAACTAGCAGAACCAAAATCTGCTGTGCTACCATTACACCACGAGTCTTTACTTTTAATATAATATATATATAATAAAATAAAATAAATATTATGTCCTTAAGAATAAGACTTCAAAGAAAAGGAAGAAAAAAAAATGCTTTTTATACTATTGTAGTGGCTAATTCTAGATCATCTAGAGATGGAAAATTTATTGATAAAATAGGTTTTTATAATCCAAATATGAATCCATTTAAAGTTTTATTAAATATAAATAAAGCAATTAATTGGCTCCAAAAAGGTGCTAAACCTACTTGTACAGTAAAATCAATTTTTTTTTTAAAAGGAGTTTTGTTTAAAAAACATATTTTAAATGGAGTTAAAAAAGGAATTGTTGAAAAATCAGAAATAAAAAAAAAAATGAAAACTTGGATTTTAAATAAAAATAAAGATTTTTGATACAAAAATTAATTTTTAATAAAAAAAAATATTTCTTTTTAGGAAAAATTACCAAAAAACATGGCTTAAATTTTAAAAAATGGATTTTTTTAAAAAATAAAATTTATAATAAAAAAAATTTTGTTAAAAAATTAAATTTAATTTTAATAAAAAAAGAAAATTTATTGTTAAAATTAAAAATAAACAAAATTATATTTGTTTCTCACACTAAATTCTTATTAGTTAAGAATAATTTTTTTTTTAAAAATTTAAAAAATGAAAATTTGTTTTTAAAAAACAAAAAATTTTTTTTTTCTTCTAAAGAAGAATTTTTATTTCATGAACTAATAGATTATAAATTATTTAATAATAAATATTGTTTTATAGGAAAAATAAAAACTATATATTATAGATTTTTACAAAATCTTTTAGAATTAAATTTTAATAAAAAAAAATATTTTTTACCTTTAGTAAAAGATTTTTTTTTAAAAAAAAATAAAAAAAAAAAAATTTTAATTTTAAAGCTTCCCAAAGGATTATTAAATAATGGATTGGATTAATGGATTATTTGAAGTTACAAACAAATAATTTTTTTTTAAAAGGAAAAATTAATATTACTGGTTCTAAAAGTGAATCCAATAGGTTATTAATCTTAAAAGCTTTATATCCTAATTTAATTAATATAAAAAATATTTCAAATTCTGATGATACTTATTTTTTAAAAAAAGCCTTATTTACTACTAAAAAAGTAATTAATATAAATCATTCGGGAACTGCTATGCGTTTTTTAACAGCTTTTTTTTCGATAAAAAAAAATAAAGAAATTATATTAACTGGATCATATCGAATGCAAGAAAGACCAATTTCTATTTTAGTAGAAACTTTAAAAAAATTAGGAGGAAAAATTTTTTATGAAAAAAAAAAGGGTTATCCTCCTTTAAGGATAATAGGTTCTAATTTGTTAGGAGGGACAATATCAATAGATGCCAATTTAAGTAGTCAATATATAAGTGCTATTATGTTAATAGCATCACAATTTAAAAATGGATTAAAAATTTTTTTATCAAAAAAAATTACTTCTCTGTCTTATATTAAAATGACGTTTAATATTTTAAAAAAAATAGGAATAAATGTTTATTGGAAAAAAAATATTATTATTATAAATAAGAATAATATTTTAAAAAACAAAAAAATTTTAATAGAATCTGATTGGAGTTCAGCTTCATATTACTATTCTTTAGTTGCCTTCTGCAAAAAGGCAAATTTAAATTTAAAATTTTTTACAAAAAAAAGTATTCAAGGTGATAAAGTAATCACTAATATTTATAATTCTTTTTTTAATGTTAAAACATTTTTTAAAAAAAAAAAATTAATTTTAAAAAAAAAAATAATAAAAAGAAAAAAAAAATATATTTTTCTTGATTTAAATTCAACACCAGATATTGCACAAACAATAGTAGTAACTTGTGCCGGATTAAAGATTAAATGTTTTTTAACCGGATTAGAAACTCTAAAAATTAAAGAAACGGATAGATTAAAGGCATTGAAAATTGAATTATTTAAGTTAGGTATAAAAAGTATTAAAACAAATAATAGTTTATTATTAAATAATTTTAATTTTAAAAAAAAAAATATGTATATATATACATATGATGATCATAGAATGGCTATGTCTTTTTCAACATTAAGTATTATATATCCTATTTCAATATTAGATCCATATGTAGTTTCTAAATCTTATACCAATTTTTGGATAGATTTAAAAAAATTAGGTTTTTTTTTTAAAACAAAACAACTTTAACTTTAATTTGCAGGCCTATTCGTCTATTGGTAAGGACATCAGATTTTCATTCTGAAAAGAGGGGTTCGATTCCCCTATGGGCTACTATGAAAAAAGTTTATATGAAAAATGGCAAATACAAAATCGGCATTAAAGCGAATTAAACAAAATAATTTAAAAAGGTTACAAAAAAAAGTATATTTTAAATATACTAGAACATTAATTAAGAATTTAAAATCTAATAAAAAAGATATAAAAAATAAAAGAAATAAATTATCATCTCTAATAGATAGATTAGTAAATAAAAAAATTATTCATAAAAATAAATCAAATAGATTAAAAAGTAAATTATTAAAAACTTTAATTTTATAAAAAAAATTATATATATAGAAAATAAAATAAAATAAAATAAAATAAATTATGAATTTAGCTATAGTTGGAGTAACCGGAATGGTGGGACGTGTTCTTCTGAAGATTTTAGAAGAGAAAAAAATTTTTATTAAAAATTTTTATCCTGTTGCCTCAACAAAATCAATAGGAAAAACAATATTTTTTAATAAAAAAAAATATAGAATTTTAAGTTTAAAAGAAGTACTTGATTTAAAACCTGATGTAGCAATTTTTTCAGCTGGAGCAGAAATTTCAAAAAAATGGGCCCTTAAATTTGCAAAAAAAGGGATTAAATTAATAGATAATTCTTCAGCCTGGAGAATGGATAAATCAAAAAAATTAATAGTACCTGAAATAAATGGAGAGCTTTTATCTCAAAAAGATAAAATAATTGCAAATCCTAATTGTTCCACAATACAATTAGTAATGGTATTAAACCCATTAAATATTAAATATAAATTAAAACGTGTTATAATATCTACTTATCAATCTGTAACAGGATCAGGGAAAAAAGGATTAGATCAACTTTTAACTGAAGAAAAGTGTTTAAAATCAAATAAGAATTTTTATTATAAAATAAATAAAAATGCAATTCCTCAATGTGATATATTTGAGATTTCTGGATATTCTAAAGAAGAATTAAAATTAATTAATGAAACAAAAAAAATTTTAAATCTTTCAAGATTAAAAATTACTGCTACTTCTGTCCGAATACCTGTAATAGGAGGTCACTCGGAATGTGTAAATTTAACATTTAAAAAAGATTTTGAAATGAAGGAAATTAGAGATTTATTATTAAAATACCCAGGATTAAAATTAATGGATAATTTAAAAAAAAATATATATCCTATGCCAATTTTAAGTGAAAATAATGATAATGTATTTGTAGGACGAATTAGAAGAGATTTTTCTCAAAAAAGATCTTTAAATTTATGGATTGTTTCTGATAATTTACGGAAAGGATCTGCTACTAATGCAATTCAAATTTTAGAATTTTTAAAAAAAAAAAATTTATTAATTAATTAAATTTTAATGATGAGAAAAAAAATCGCTATTCAAGGAATAAAAGGATGTTTTCATGAATTAGCAACTAAAAAATTTTTTAAAAAAGAACCATATAAATTAGTTGAATGTAAAACATTTAAGAAATTAATTAATGTTGTAGTAACCAAAAAAGCTGAGATAGGAGTTATAGCAATAGAAAATTCTTTAGTAGGTGTTATAATTGAAAATTATAATTTAATTAAAAATTTTAAGCTTAAAATTATTGGTGAAATTTATTTCCCTATAAATCAGAATTTAATGATTTTAAAACAAAATGATATTAAAAATATAAAACAAATTATTTCCCATCCTATGGCTCTGCTACAATGTAAAAAATATTTATCTAAATATAAAAATTTAAAAATAACTGAATATGCGGATACTGCAGAAGCAGCTTTTTTTATATATAAAAAGAAAAAAAAAAATATAGCAGCAATAGCTTCTAAAGAAGCAGCAAGGGTTTATAATTTAAAAATTATAGATAAAAATATTCAAACAGTAAAGAAAAATTATACAAGATTTTTTGTGATACAAAAAAAGAAAGACTTTTATTTAAAGTTTAATAAAGCATCTTGTTATTTTAGTTTAAACAATTTAATTGATGAATTATACTTTCTACTAAAAATAATTTCAATATTTGAAATAAAAATTACCAGTATTCAAACTTTTCCAAAAAAAAATAATATATGGAAATATAAATTTTATATGGATATATTTTTTAAAAAAATTATTAATTATTTAATTTTTAAAAAAAAAATAAAAAATTTAATTAATAATTTTTATGTAATAGGAGAATATAAAAATGGAATTAATAAATGACTATTTATCCCTCATTTAATCTGAAAAAGATTTCAGAATATTATTTTTCTAAAAAAAATAAAGAATTAAAGTTTTTAGAAAAAAAAGGAAATAAAATTATTAATTTAGGAATAGGAAATCCAGATTTATTTCCTCCATTAGGAGTAATAAAAACAATGAAAAAAGCCTCAGAAAATGAAAACGCAAATAAATATCAAGAATATTTAGGAATTCCTAATTTAAGAAAAAAATTTTCTGAATGGTATTATAAAAATTATAAAATTGATTTAAATCCCGAAAACGAAATTTTACCTCTTATGGGGTCTAAAGAAGGAATATTATATACTAGTATGGCATATCTTAATAAAAATGATTATGTATTAATTCCTAATCCTGGGTATCCTACATATACTTCAATTTCTAAATTAATTGGAGGAAAAATTATTTATTATTCATTAATAGAAAAAAATAAATGGCTTCCAAATTTATTTGAAATTAATAAATTTAATTTAAATAAAGTTAAAATTTTTTGGATAAATTATCCTCATATGCCTACAGGAGCAAAAATAAATATTGAAGAATTAGAAAAAATTGTTTTTTTTTCTAGAAAAAATAATATTTTATTAGTGCATGATAATCCATATAGTTTTATATTAAATGATAATCCAATTAGTATTTTTAATATTAAAAAATCAAAAGATGTATCTCTTGAATTAAATACTTTAAGTAAAAGTTATAATATGGCAGGCTGGAGAATAGGCATGATAGCTGGAAAAAAAAATATACTAGAAAATATAATTAAAATTCAAAGTCAAGTACATTCTGGGATGTATTTTCCTCTCCAAAAAGGAGCTATAGAAGCAATGAAATTTAATAACAATTGGTTTTTTTCTCAAAATAAAGAATATTATAAACGAAGAAATATAATTTGGGAAATTTGTGATTTATTGAAAATAAGTTATTCTAAAAACAGTGCTGGTTTGTTTGTTTGGGGCAAACTTAATAAGAAGAATGACATATTATGGACAAATAAAATCTTATATAAATATAAAATATTTATTACACCTGGTAGTATTTTTGGAAGTAATGGAAAAGGATATGTAAGATTATCTTTATGTTGTAAAAAAAAGTTCTTAAAAACAGCAAAAAAAAGAATAATTAAAAATTATTGATTGCAATTAAATTTTTTAGTATATTAAAATGAAAACCACAAAAATGATGAAGTTAAATTTAATTAAACAAGATTGGATAAATAAGTTTAACAAACCACTGATTATATCAGGTCCTTGTAGTGCAGAATCTAAAGATCAAGTATTAGAAATTGCTAAAAAATTAAAAAAAATAAATAATATAAAGATTTTTAGAGCAGGAATTTGGAAACCTAGAACTAGACCAAATTCTTTTGAAGGAATAGGAGAAATTGGATTAAAATGGCTTAAAGAGGTAAAAAAAGAAACTGGATTATTAATTGCTACAGAAATTGCAAATGCTACTCATGTAAAACTTGCAATAAAACATGAAGTTGATATTCTTTGGATAGGAGCTAGAAGTACAGTGAATCCATTTACGGTACAAGAAATTGCAGAAGCCTTGAAAGATACAAATAAAATAATTTTAGTTAAAAATCCTATAAATCCTGATATAGAATTATGGATAGGAGCTTTAGAAAGATTATTAAATCAAGGTATAACCAAATTAGGTATTATCCATCGTGGATTTTCTACCTATAAAAGTTTGATTTATCGAAATCCTCCTAATTGGGACTTGGCATTAAAATTTAAAAAATTATTTCCAAATATTCCTATATTATGTGATCCATCTCATATTTGTGGAAATAAAGAAAGATTATTGGAAGTAATGATTCAAGCTAGAAATTTTAACTATGATGGATTTATAATAGAAACTCATTGTAATCCTGACGACGCATTTAGCGATTCCCAACAACAAATTCAACCTTCAATATTAGGAGATTATATTAAAAAACTTAATAACCATTCATTGAGATTAAAAGAAACCCAAGACAAAGACAAAGAAAAATCCCAATTTGAATTAGACCAGGTAAGAAACCTAATTAAGGAATTAGATCATAATATAATTTATCTTTTATCTAAAAGAGTGAATTATTCAGAACAAATAGCTTTAATTAAAAAAAATAGTAATTTAGTGATTTTGCAACAGAAAAGATGGAAAACATTAATAGAAGAATATAAAAAGATGGGAACCCAATTTGGACTTGCAACGAAATTTTTAGAAGAACTTTTCAAAGTGATTCATAAAGAATCAAGAAAAATTCAAAAAAAAATTATTAATTTATAAAGAAAACTTATGGAGAACTTAATTAATAGAATTCTTAATTAATAGAATTCAATTATATCTCCTATTTTTATGTCATTAAAATTTTTTATGACTATTCCACATTCATATCCTTTATTAACTTCTTTAACATCTTCTTTAAATCTTTTTAAAGAATTTAATTCTCCAGAATAAATTAATTGTCCTTTTCTAATTAAACGTAATTTAGAATTACGTTTTATTTGCCCAGTTAAAATTAAACATCCTGCTATTGTTCCAATTTTTTTGTGTTTAAAACAATTAATTACTTTCGCAGTACCTACTAATTTAGTAGGAATTATTTTTTGAGCGTCTAATGCTTTTTTAATAGCATTAATTGCATTATATATTACAGAATATAATCTTATATCTATTTTTTTTTGATTTGCAAGAATTTTAGCTTTAGAAGTAATTTTAACATTAAATCCAATTATAATTGCATTAGATGCAACGGCTAATAAAATATCTGATTCAGATATTAAGCCAATATTTTTATATATTATTTGAACTACAATTTTATCTGTTGATAAATTTTCTAATGAATCACTCAGAGCTTCTACTGAACCATCAACATCTGCTTTAATAATTAATTTTAATTTTTTAATTTTTTTTGTCATTTGTTCTAAGGTTATTTGTTCTAAGGTTATTTGTGGTTTGCGTTGAAAACGAAATTTATGTTCTTTTTTTAATTTAATTTTGTTTTCAACAAATTGCTTGGCTTCTTTTTCATTTAAAAAAACTTTAAATTTCTCCCCAGGAAAAGGGGGACCATTTAACCCCAAAATTATTACAGGTTTAGAAGGATATTCTTTTTTAAGAGATTTTCCTCTTTCATTTAAAATTAATTTTACTTTGCCATGAAACGTTCCTGCTACAAGATAATCTCCTACTTTTAAAGTTCCTCCTTGAATTAAAATTGTAGTTGTATATCCTCTTTCTTTTTCTAAAGAAGCTTCTATTACTGTGCCTTCAGCAGGTTTATTTGGATTTGCTCTTAAATTTAATTTTTTGGCTTCTAATAAAATTTTTTCTAATAATTGATCTACCCCTTCTCCAGATTTAGCTGAAATATCTTGAGATGGATAATTTCCACCCCATTCTTTTAATAAAAAATTCATTTCAGATAATTTTCTTTTAATTTTCATTGGATCTGAATTAACTTTATCAATTTTATTTAATGCAAATATAATTGGAACCTTTGCTCCTTGGGCATGACTAATTGCTTCTTTAGTTTGAGGCATAACATTTTCATCTGTTGCTATTACTATAATTACTATATCAGTTATTTTAGTTCCTCTAGCTCTCATAGCAGTAAATGCTTCATGACCTGGAGTATCTAAAAAAGTAATACTTTTTCCATTTTTAAATTTTACATTATAAGCTCCTACATGCTGTGTAATACCCCCAAATTCACCTGCTATAATATTAGTTTTTCTTATATAATCTAACAAAGATGTTTTTCCATGATCTACATGTCCCATTAGAGTCACTACAGGTGATCTAGGTTTAAGATCTTTTTCATTCTCTCCATCTCCACCATGTTTCGTTCTAATAGTCTCTTTTTTATTATATTTTTTAGCAGCAGCTTTAGAATTCATTTTCATCAAATCGGTAGTTTTTTTATTCATTATAATTTTTTTTTTT
Source organism: Candidatus Karelsulcia muelleri (assembly GCF_003214255.1). Taxonomy (GTDB): domain Bacteria; phylum Bacteroidota; class Bacteroidia; order Flavobacteriales; family Blattabacteriaceae; genus Karelsulcia; species Karelsulcia muelleri_B. The sequence continues at coordinate 213,589 of NZ_CP029011.1, read as the reverse complement.
AATATTTAAAATATAAATTTTATATCCAGTTAATTTACTGGCTAAACGTAAATTAGTTTTTTTATTTCCAATTGCTTTTTTTATTTCTTCTGAATTGACAGAAATAAATGCTAATTTTTTTTTTCTATCAATTTTTATCATGGCAACTTTTGCAGGACTTATAGATCTAGTAAGATATAATTCTATATTAGAAGAATAATTTATTATATCTATAATTTCATTATTAATTTCTTTAATAATATTTTTTAGTTTGGATCCTTTAAGGCCTACACAAGTTCCAATAGGATCAATTGTTTTATTTTTTGATTTTATTGCAATTTTTGATCTTTCTCCTGCTATACGGACAATTTTTTTTATAATTATTAATCCATTAGATATTTCAGGAATTTCTAATTCCAATAATTTTTTTAAAAAATTTTTATCTTTTCTTGAAAGTAAAAGATAAATTTTATTTTTTATAAATTTGACTTTCTTTATAAGAAGAAAAAATGAATTTCCTTTTTTAAATTTTTCATTTGGAATTTGTTCTTCTTTCAGTAAAATCATTTTATTATTTTCATTATTTTTAAAAAAAATATTGTCATTCATTATATAATCTACTTTTGCATATAGAATCTCTCCAATTTTTTTTTGAAAAATTTGGAATTGATTTTTTCTCTCAAATTTTTTAAATTTATATAATAAATCTTTTTTTAAAGAAAATAAAAATTTTTTTCCCAATTGTTGATATTCTATTTTTTCTTTTAAAGAATCTCCTATTTTTAAATTTTTTTTAATTTTAATAGCTTTCGAAATTTCGATTTGTTTATTGAAATTTTTAATGATCTCATCTGAGACTATTTTTAAATCTCTCCAAATTTCTATTTCTCCATTTTTATAATTAAAAAATATTTTATAATTTTTTAGCTTACCATATTTTTTTTTTAAAAAAAAAATAAAAGATTTTTTTATTATTGACATAAAAAGTTTTTTATTAAAAAAAAACTTCTCTTTAAACCAATTCAAAGAACACATTATTTATATATTTATTTTTATTATATATATACTATAATATTTTTTTTATTTTTAATATTGTTTTAAATAAAAAATCTATTTCTTCAAAAGAATTATATATGGCAAAACTTATTCTTATAGTTCCAGGAATAGAAAAAAATCTCATTAACGGTTGTGCACAATGATTCCCTGTTCTTACAGCTATTCCAAAATTATCTAATAATTGACCTCCATCAAATGGATGAATATTTTTTAGATTAAAAGATATAATATTAGAACGCACTTTTCCATAAATTTTAATTCCTTTTATACTATTTAATAATTTAGTTGCATAATTCATAATTTTATTTTCATAAATTTTAATATTCTTAATAGAATATTTTTTAATAAATTTTATTACCTCTAATGTAGAAATAATTCCTTCTATATTTGGAGTCCCAGCTTCTAATTTAAAAGGTAAATTAGCATATGTTGTTTTTTCAAACAAAACTTTTTTAATCATTTCACCTCCATATTTATATGGAGAAAATAATTTCAAAAGTTCTTCTTTGCCATAAAGGACTCCTACCCCAGTTGGGCCATACATTTTATGTATGGAAAAAACATAAAAATCAGGATTTATTTTTTTTATATTTATAGGAATATGAGATATAGCTTGAGAACCATCTATTACTACTAATATATTATATTTTTTAGCTTCAAAAATAATTTTGTTAATTGGATTAATTATTCCTAAAGAATTAGATACATGACTTAAAGAAATTAATTTTGTTCTTTTAGAAAGAATTGATTTAAATTTTTCCAATTTTAAATTTCCATTATTATCAATAGGAATTATTTTTAATAATGCCTTTTTTTTTTTACAAAGTATTTGCCAAGGAATTATATTAGAATGATGTTCAGAATATGGAATTAATATTTCATCATTTTTATTTATTAAATCTGAAATACTATTAGCTATTAAATTAATACTTTCTGTCGCTCCACTTGTAAAAATAATTTCATGTGAAGATTTAGCATTTAAAAAAAATTTAATTCTTTTCCTACTTAATTCCATTTTTTCAGTAGCTTTTTTACTTAAAAAATGAGCTCCCCGATGGACATTAGAATTTATTTTGTAATAAAATTTTTTTATTGAATTTATTATTTGTTTAGGTTTTTGAGTAGTAGCAGCATTATCAAAATAAATCAATTTTCTATTATTAATAATAGTATTTAAAATGGGAAATTGATTTCTTATACTTTTTATTTCTTTTTTAGAAAACATTTTTTAAATTTAAAATATTTAATATTTTTTTAGATAAAAACAATTTTATTTTAGGAATATTAATATTTTTTAATATTTTTTTTGCATATAACAAAATAAGTATTGATTTTGCAATTTTTTTTTCTATACCTCTAGTACAAAGATAAAAAATTTTATTCTTCTCTAGTGTACCTAGAGTACTTCCATGAGAACATTTAACATTATTTGCAAAAATTTCTAATTCTGGATTAGAATAAACATATGAATTTTTATTTAATAATATGTTGTTATTCTTTTGAAAAGCAATAATATTATTAGCTTTTTTATGAATTCTAATTTTTCCATTAAAACTCCCTTTTGAAGTTCCATCTAATATTGATTTAGTTAGTTGATAACTTTCACAATTAGAAAATAAATGATCTATTAATGAATTAATTTTTACATATTGATGTATAGATTTTTTTTTTAGTATGGCTAGTCCATTAAAATATGATTTTGATTTTTTCCCACAAGAAAAAAAATTAATATTTTCATTTAAAAATTTTCCTTCAAATGAAAAATTATTTAAAGTACAAATACTTTTTTTTTTTTGTGTAATATAAGTCTTATTTCTTAAATAAGAATAAGCTATATTCGTATATAATTTTATATATTCTATATTACTTTCTTTTTTATTATAAATTTCAGTAATATAATTACTAAAAAAAATTTTGTTTGTTAATGATTCATGAAATTCTACAATTTTAGCTTGAGATTTTTTTCCTAAAATTATTAAATTTCTAGTATTTAGAATTGAAAAATCATTTTTTATTTTATAAAGATTTATAATATAAATCGTTTTTTTTAAACAAATTTTATCCGGTATAAATATATACGCACCATCTTTTGAAAAAAGAAAGTTTAATGAATTAAAAATATCATTATTTGATATGGTTTTACCAAAAAAATTTTCAATAGTTGAATTGCTTTTTTTTTTAAGCAAAATTTCATTTATTGAAAAAATAAATTTATTTTTTTTTTCTAAAAAATTAGAAAGATAAAAACCATTTAAAAAAAATAAATATATTCCATTTTTATCTATTAAATATTTTTTTAAAATCTTCCAATCTATATTTTCTTTTCTAGGAAATGAATAATCATATTTAATTATGGAAGAAATAAAATTCTTTTCTTTAGAAAAAGAAATGATTTTTTCATTAAAAATTTTTAATGATTTTTTACAAATTGAATTTATATAATTTTTTATAAAAGAAGAATTAATTTTTTTTTTAATAAAAAAATTTAATTGTTTATTTAATTTCATTATATTTTTTTTTATAAAAATTATATCCTTCTGATTCAATTTTTATTGCTAATTCTTTTTTTCCAGATTCAATAATTTTTCCTTTATATAAAATATGTACATAATCAGGAATTATATAATTTAATAATCTTTGATAATGAGTAATAATTAATAATGAATTATTTTTTTTTTTAAAAGTATTAATTCCTCTAGATAAAGTCCTAAGAGCATCTATATCTAACCCAGAATCAATTTCATCTAAAATAGATAATTTGGGATTTATCATACACATTTGAAAAATTTCATTCCGTTTTTTTTCTCCTCCTGAAAATCCTTCATTTAAAGATCTGAAAAGAAATTTTTTATCAATTTTTAATAAATCAGATACTTTTTTTAATTTTTTTAAAAAATTATTAGATGAAATTTCATTTTTTCCATTTGCTTTTCTTATAGAATTTAAAGAAATTTTTATAAAATTATAAATAGAAATTCCAGGAATTTCTACTGGATCTTGAAAAGATAAAAAAATTCCTAATTGTGCTCTTTTTTCTGGAGATAAAAAATTAATTTTTTTTTTTTCAAAAAAAATCTCTCCTTTCTTTAGAAGAAAATTTTTTTTTCCAGCTATAATAGATGCTATTGTACTTTTTCCAGATCCATTTGGTCCCATTATTACGTGAATTTCTCCTTTTTTAATTGTTAAGTTAACATTTTTTAATATTTGTTTTTTTTTTACTGAAACAGATAAATTTTTGATTTTTAACATAATAATTAATTTTTAACTATCCTACAGAACCTTCTAATTGAATTTCTAATAATTTTCTTGCTTCAATTGCAAACTCTAAAGGTAATCTATCTAAAATTTCTTGACTAAATCCAGTCACTATAAGTGATATTGCTTTTTCTAAATTTATTCCACGTTGATTACAATAAAATAATTGATTTTCTCCTATTTTAGAAGTAGTCGCTTCGTGTTCTACTTGAGAACAAAAATTTTTTCCTTTTATAAAAGGATAAGTATTAGAACTACAATAATTTCCTAGAATTAAAGAATCACATTGTGAAAAATTACGAGAATAATTAGCATTAGGAGTAATTTTTACTAATCCTCTATAATTATTTTTAGAATATCCAGCTGATATTCCTTTTGAAATAATAGTACTTTTAGTTTTTTTTCCCAAATGAATCATTTTTGTGCCAGTATCTGATTGTTGAAAATTTTTTGTAAATGTTATTGAATAAAATTCTCCTACTGAATAATCACCTTTTAAAATACAAGATGGATATTTCCAAGTTATAGCTGATCCAGTTTCTATTTGAGTCCAGGAAATTTTAGATTTTTTTTCACATAATCCTCTTTTAGTTACAAAATTAAAAACTCCGCCTGTACCAGTTTTTTCTCCAGGAAACCAATTTTGAACAGTAGAATATTTAATTTCAGCACCTTCTAAAGCTATTAATTCTACTACTGCTGCATGTAATTGATTTTCTTTTCGTTGAGGAGCTGTACATCCTTCTAAATAACTAACATATGAATTTTTATCAGCAATTAAAAGTGTTCTTTCAAATTGACCGATTCCTGATTCATTTATTCTAAAATAGGTAGATAATTCTATAGGACAATAGACATTTTGTGGAATATAACAAAAAGATCCATCAGAAAAAACTGCTGAATTTAAAGCGGAATAAAAATTATCTCCTATAGGAACTATTTTTCCTAAATATTTTTTTATTATTTCAGGATATTTTTTAATTGCTTTACTAAAAGAACAAAATATTATTCCTTTTTCTGCTAAACTTTTTTTAAAAGTTGTAGTTACAGAAACAGAATCAAAAATTATATCTAAAGCCATTTTAGCTTTATTTATTTTTTTTTTAAAAGTTAAATTTAATTTTTTAAAAGTAAATTTTAATTTTTTAGAAATTTTTTTCATTTTCAAAGCGGAATAATAACTTATGTTTTTAAAATCAGGAATATTATATAATAGGTTTCCCCAATTAGGATAAAACATTTTTTTCCAAATTTTATATGATTTTAATCTTCTTTTTAACAACCAATCAGGTTCATTTTTTTTTTTAGATAAATTAATAATAATTTTTTTATTAATTCCTTTTGGAAGTTTTTCTGATTCTAAATTAGAATAAAAACCATATTTATAATCAGAATTTTTTAAGATGTTTTTTTTTCTCATGTTAATTTTCTTTAAAATAATAAAATAATAAAATAATAAAAAAATAAAAAAATATAACAATGGAAAAAAAAAAATATTACATCGAAAATTATGGGTGTCAAATGAATATTTCTGATAGTGAAATTGTCTGTTCTATATTAGATAATGAAGGATTTATTCAAACTGATTTGATACAAAATGCTAATATTATTTTAATAAATACTTGTTCAATCAGAGAAAAATCTGAAAATAAAATATTATTACGAATAAATCAAATAAAATATTTAAAAAATTATAAAAAAAATCTAATAATAGGAATTTTAGGTTGTATGGCAGAAATTTTTAAAAAAAAATTTTTTAAAATAAATAAAATTGTTAATTTGATTTTAGGTCCAGATTCTTATAGAGAACTTCCTTTTTTAATAAAAAAAATTTTAAATCAAAACGGTAAGTATATAAATACTTATTTTTATAATAATGAAACTTATTCCGATATTATTCCTAAAAGAAAAAAAGAAAAAATAACGGCTTTCGTCACTATTATGCGTGGATGTGATAATATGTGTACTTTTTGTGTAGTTCCTTTTACTAGAGGTCGTGAAAAAAGTCGTGATCCAATTAGTATATTAAAAGAATGTGAATTTTTATTTCAAAAAGGATTTAAAGAAATTATTCTTTTAGGTCAAAATGTCGATTCATATTTTTGGTATGGTGGAGGATTAAAAAAAAATTTTAATAAATTTTCATTAAAAAATAATACAATTATTAATTTTCCTAAATTACTAGAATTAGTTGCTAAAACTGTTCCTTTTATGAGAATCCGTTTTTGGACTTCTAATCCTAATCAAATTACATTGAATGTTTTAAATGTAATGAAAAAATATAAAAATATATGTAAACATATTCATTTACCTGTCCAATCTGGAAGTAATAAAATTTTATCATTAATGAATAGAAAATATTCTCGTGAAGAATACATTTTACTTATAAATCAAATTTATAAAATTCTTCCAAATTGTTCTATATCTTGTGATATTATTACTGGATTTTGTAATGAATCTGAAAAAGATCATAATGAAACACTTAATTTAATGAATTACGTTAAATATAATTTTTCATATATGTTTATCTATTCCCCTCGGAAATTAACATATGCTTTTAAAAAATTTAATGATAACGTTTCTTTAACAATAAAAAAACGGAGATTAACAGAAATTATAAACTTACAAAGAAAACATTCCTATTATAGATTAAAAAAATCTATAGGAAAAATTCAAGAAATTTTAATAGAAGGAATTTCAAAAAAAAGTATAAATTATTTTTATGGTAGAAATTCTGGAAATGATATAGTAATTTTTAATAAAAAAAATTCTAAAATAGGAAACCTTATAAAGGTAAAAATTAATAATTGTACCTCAGCAACTTTAATAGGAGAAATATTTTAATTTCGAAAAAATTATGAAAGAATTTTTTTACTATATTATAGGTTACTATATTATAGGAATTCTATTGATAATAATATGTTTAATGTTAATTATTCTTATTTTTATCCAAAATAACTAATTTGAAAATGGATTTATTTAAAGTTAAATTTTTTTTAGAAAAAATAACATTTATATTAGCATTAATATTAATTATAATAATAATAATTTCTAATTATCTAATATAATCTAAATTTTTAAAGATGGCTAATTTAAAAATTAAACCTTTATCAGATCGTGTTTTAATAGAACCTTCTCCAACAGAAAAAAAAACATCTTCAGGAATAATTATACCAGATACAGCTAAAGAAAAACCTCAAGAAGGTATAGTAGTTGCAGTTGGAGGAGGCAAAAAAAATGAACCTCTTACTGTTAAAAAAGGTAATAAAGTTTTATATGGAAAATATTCTGGGACAGAACTTAGATTAAATGGAAAAGATTATTTAATAATGCGTGAATCTGATATATTGGCAATAATGTCGTAAGGTGGAGTGGTCGTGAATATGATGCAAGAATTTAAATGGCAAAAAATATTAAATTTGATATTGAAGCTAGAGATAAATTAAAAAAAGGAGTAGATGCATTAGCTAATGCCGTAAAAGTAACTTTAGGTCCTAAAGGCAGAAATGTTGTTTTCCAAAAATCTTTTGGAGGCCCCCAAGTAACTAAAGATGGAGTTTCAGTAGCTAAAGAAATAGAACTGGAAGATCCTATAGAAAATTTGGGCGCACAAATGGTAAAAGAAGTAGCTTCTAAAACAAATGATATAGCAGGAGATGGAACTACTACTGCAACAGTATTAGCACAAGCTATAGTTCGTGAGGGATTAAAAAACGTTGCAGCTGGAGCAAATCCTATGGATTTAAAAAGAGGAATTGATAAAGCTGTAGAAGCTGTTGTTAATGATTTAAAAAAACAATCTAAAAAAGTAGGTGGGAATAATGAAAAAATAAAACAAGTAGCCTCAATATCTGCTAACAATGATGAAGCAATAGGAAAATTAATATCTGTTGCTTTTGAAAAAGTAGGTAAAGAAGGAGTAATTACTGTTGAAGAAGCCAAAGGAATAGAAACGACTGTAGATGTAGTTGAAGGAATGCAATTTGATCGTGGGTATCAATCACCATATTTTGTAACTAATTCTGAAAAAATGATTACAGAATTTGAGAATCCTTATATTTTACTTTCTGATAAAAAAATTTCTTCTATGAAAGATATTCTTCCTATACTTGAACCAGTGGCTCAATCTGGAAAACCTTTATTAATTATTTCAGAAGAAGTAGAAGGAGAAGCACTGGCAACTCTTGTTGTAAATAAAATTAGAGGAGCATTAAAAGTAGCTGCAGTAAAAGCTCCAGGTTTTGGAGACCGAAGAAAAGCCATGTTAGAAGATATAGCTATCCTTACAGGGGGAACAGTTATTTCTGAAGAAACAGGAAGTAAAATAGAAGATACAAAATTAGAATTTTTAGGAAAAGCCGAAAGAATTATTATAAATAAAGAAAATACTACTATTGTAAATGGTAGTGGGAATAAAAAAGAAATAGACTCACGGGTAAATCAAATTAAAAATCAAATAGAAATAACAACTTCTGATTATGATAAAGAAAAACTTCAAGAAAGATTAGCCAAATTAGCTGGAGGTGTAGCAGTTTTATATGTAGGAGCAGCATCTGAAGTAGAAATGAAAGAAAAAAAAGATCGCGTCGATGATGCGTTACATGCTACAAGAGCAGCAGTAGAAGAAGGAATAGTTGCAGGAGGAGGAGTAGCATTGGTTAGAGCAATAAAATCTTTATCTTCTTTAAAAGTAGATAATGTAGATCAAAATACAGGAATAAAAATTGTAAAACGTTCTTTACAAGAACCTTTACGTCAAATAGTGGCTAATGCTGGAGAAGAAGGATCTGTAATAGTTGCTAAAGTAGCTGAAGGAAAAAAAGAATTTGGTTACGATGCTAAATTAGGTGAATATAAAAATATGATTTCTGAAGGTATAATTGATCCTACAAAAGTAACACGTGTAGCATTAGAAAATGCTGCCTCAGTTGCAGGAATGTTATTAACTACTGATTGTGTTATTACAGAAATAAAAAAAGAAGAACCTGCAATGCCCACTATGCCAGGTAATAGTGGCATGGGAGGAATGGTATAAAAAATTTAAACATTCCTAAATTGCTAGGTAATAGTGAGTGGCATTTTAGGAATTACTAATACCAATAATCCCATCCTACTAATACCACCAACCAAATAGATATTTTTTTTTAATAAATAAGCATGCAAAGAAAAGGCTGGCAAATTAGAAATTCTCATTAAAAAGGTATCATTAAAAAGGTAACTCATCAAATTCATCAATTGCTGAGTTAGTTGAACTTGAATTTTGAATTTTATTAACAGGTTCAATAGGTTTTTCTATTTTCCAGCCTTGGATAGAATTAAAATATTTTTTTTCACCAGTAGGTGTAATCCACTCTCTACCTTTTAAATTAATAAATATTTTTATTCTATCCTCTATAGAGAAATTCTCTATTAATTTTACTTTGCTTTGAATAAATTCAATTAACAAGTTTTGTGGGTACTGTTCTTCCGTTAAAACTAGTATTTCTCTTTTTTTAAACCCATTTTTAAAATGTTTAATATCAAAAATTTTTTTTAAAATGCCTAGTATTTCCAAATCAAATAAATTTTAAAATTAACTACTTATAGTATAAGAAATTTTTTTTAAAAAAACAAATTTGTTTAAACCCCTAATTCTAAACGAGCTAATTCACTCATAAATTTATATGTCCAATTAGGAAAAAATGTAATAATTACATCTACTTTTTTTACATAGGAAATATTAAAAATTTTTTTTTTTATTATTTTGGTAAAACTTTCAGCTACAGGACAATGAGGAGTAGTAAGAGTCATAATAATTCTTATAATGTTTTTATTTCTAATTCTTAGATCATAAATAAGACCTAATTCATAAATATTTATTGGAATTTCTGGATCAAAAATATTTGATAATATAGAAATTATTTTCTTTTTAAGAATTAACATTCAAAAATTTTTTTTTATAATTACAAAAAGCTTCAAAGTTATGATAATTTATTATTGTTCCTGAATCAGTAATTTCAATAAAATTATTACAAACAGTTTGTAATAATTTTTGATCTCTAGAAGTAATTATTATATTACCTTTAAATTCTTTTAAAGCTTTATTTAAAGAAGTTATTGCTTCTAAATCAAGATGATTGGTTGGTTCATCCAGAATTAATACATTTCCTTTTAATAACATTAACATAGCAAACAAACATCTCATTTTTTCTCCTCCAGATAATATTTTTACTTTTTTAAAAGTTTCTTCTCCACTAAAAAGCATTTTTCCTAAAAAACTACGAAGATTTTCTTCACTATAAGTTTCATTGAAACCAATAAATTGGTTCAACCATTCAATTAAATTGAATTGATTATTAAAATAATTAAAATTATTTAATGGTAAATATGAATACTTGACTGTTGTCCCCCATTGATATTTTCCACTATCTTGAGTTAAATTTCCAGTAATAATTTCATAAAAAACAGTAGTGCAATTACTATTATTAGAAAATAAAGCAATTTTATCACCTTTCTTTAAATTAAAATAAATATTTTTTAATAAAAATTTATTATTAATTTTTTTAGATAAATTTTTTATATTCAAAATTTGGTCTCCTACTTCACGTTCTTGTTCAAAACAAATATATGGATATCGCCTTGATGATGCAATTTTTTTTTTTAAATTTAAATTTTTTAAAATTTTTTTTCTTGAAGTAGCTTGTCTTGCTTTAGAAGCATTTGAACTAAATCTTAATATAAAATTTTCTAATTTTTTTTTTTTTTCTTCTATTTTTTTAGAAAAAATTTTATTTTGTTTAATAGCAATTTGAGTAGCTTTATACCAAAAACTATAATTTCCAGTAAAGAAATTTACATTTCCAAAATCTATATCACAGATATGAGTACAGATACTATCTAATAAATGACGATCATGAGAAACAACTATTACTGTATTTTCATATTTTGATAAAAAATTTTCTAACCAATAGATAGTCTCTACATCTAAATCATTAGTTGGTTCATCTAAAATTAAAACATCTGGATTTCCAAAAATTGCTTGAGCTAATAAAACTTTAATTTTAAATTTATTTTCTAAATTTTTAATTAAAAAATTATGAGAATATTCTTTAATTCCTAAATTAGATAAAAGAATAGAAGCATCTTTTTCGGAATTCCACCCATTAATTTCTTCAAAAAGAACTCCTAATTCAGCAGCTTTTAGACCATCTTTTTCTGAAAAAAATTTTTTTTTATATAAATTATTTATTTGTTTTTTTAATTTAAATAATTTCATATTTCCCATTATTACTGTTTCTAAAGCAGTGTAATTATTATAATTATTATGATCTTGTTTTAAAAAAGAAATTCTTTTTTCAGATTCAACTAATATCTTACCCTTAGTAGGTTTTTGTTCTCCAGAAATTATTTTTAAAAAAGTAGATTTTCCAGATCCATTTGCTCCTATTATTCCATAACAATTCCCTTTAGTAAATTTAATACTTACATTATTAAATAATAATCTTTTTCCAAATTGAAAATATAGATTTTGTACAGTTAACATATATTAATAATTAATAATAAAAAAGCAAACTTATATGAAATTAATAATTAATAATAAAAAAGCAGGTTTTGATTATAATCTTTTAAAAAAAGAAAAATTTATAGCTGGAATAGAATTATTAGGAATTGAAGTTAAATTAATAAAACAAAAAAAAGTTTCTATTAAAAATAGTTATTGTAAATTAATAAATAACAATATTTACATATTTGATATGTATATTTCCAATTCAAATATTTACAATACAAAATTTTCTCCTAAAAGGAGAAGAAAACTTCTTTTAAAAAAAAAAGAAATCAATAAAATAAAAAAACAAATTAAAAATTTAAATTTAAATATAATTCCTACTGAAATAGTATTAAACAATAGAAATTTTATAAAAATTAAATTTTTTTTAGCTAAAAGTAAAAAAAAATATGAAAAACGAAATCTTATAAAGATTAAATCTTTAGAGAAAGCAAATTTTAAAAAATTATATATTAAATATTAAAGTAATTATTATACTTAATTCATATAATAAATATAAAGGACAAAATATTAATATAGTTGTTATAAATTCACCAGAAGTAATAGCTGAAGCAATTATAAATAATAAAAAAAATGCATATTTTCTATATTCTTTTAAAGTCTGAAAAGTGATTAAATCCAATTTTGATAAAAACAAAGGAATTAAAGGAAATAAAAAAAGAATTCCCATTAATATGGTAGAATTAATTATTAATATTACATAATCATTTAATGAAAAAATATTTTTAGGAAAATTACTTATAAAAAAAGTATTTGAAAATTGTATTGCAAATGGAGAAAGGATAAAATATCCAATTATTAAACCTAATATCAATAATATTGAAGACAATATTAAAAGATTTTTTATAATTTTTCTTTCTTTAAGAAAGAGACCTGGTTTAATAAAATTCCAAAGTTCATAACAAATAAATGGATAAGACAAAATTATTCCTCCTATTAAAGAAACCAAAACATAAGTATTAAATTGTCCTAAAAATTGATTGTTTTGAATAATAATTTTTTTTGGAGCAATATTAATTTGTTGATGAAAAAAATATCCAAGTTTATAAATTAAAGTATAAGATATAAAATTAGATCTTATAGGTGAAAAGATGATATAATCAAATATAAAGTTTTTATTTATTAACACAAAACATGTAAAGAATATTATACTAATAATACTTCTGAGGAGAAGTCTTCTAAGATCTTGAAAATGATCAAAAAAGGACATATTTTTATATGAATTCATATCCTTTCTTCTTGTATCAATTAAAATTAATTACAAATTAAAAAAAATTATTTAAATTTTCTTTGGATCCTATTAAAAATTTAATAGGATTTTCTATTGATTCTTTTATTGAAAATAAAAATCCCACTGCTTCTTTCCCATCTATAATTCTATGATCATAAGATAATGCTAAATACATAATTGGAATAACTTTGATTTTGCCTAATTTTACTATAGGTCTTTCTACTATAGAATGCATTCCTAATATAGCACTTTGCGGAGGATTTATTATCGGAGTAGATAACATAGATCCAAAAATTCCTCCATTTGTTATAGTAAAAGTTCCTCCAATCATTTCGTCTATAGAAATAGTGGAATTTTTTATTTTTAAAGAAAAATTTTTTATAGTTTTTTCTATTTCTCTGAAAGAAAGAGTATCAGCATTTCTAATAACTGGGACTAATAATCCTTTTGGGCCAGCTACTGCTATATTTATATCAAAATATTTAAAACATATTTTATTTTTTCCTTTATCATCTATCATAGAATTAATATCTGGATAATTTTTTAATGCTCTTATACAAGATTTTACAAAAAAAGCCATAAATCCTAATTTTACTCCATGTTTTTCTTTAAAAGAAAATTTATATTTATTTTTTAAATATAAAATATTTCTCATATCTACTTCATTAAAAGTAGTCAACATAGCTGTTTTATTTTTTACTTCAACAAGTTTTTCCGAAATTGTTTGTCTAAGTTTAGTTAATTTTTTAACAATAAAAAATCTATTAAATTTATTCTTTAATTTATTCTTTTTTTTTAATAAATTCTCTTCTTTTTTTTCTTCTTTTTTTTCTTCTTTTTTTTCTTCTTTTAAAAAATTCTCTTCTTTTTTTTCTTCTTTTAAGATTTCTTCTTTTAAGAAATTCTCTTCTTTTTTTAAAAAAGAAGTATCTATTATACATAATAATTCTCCTACTTTTAAAGTGTCTCCTTTTTTGGCTTTAAAAAATAATCTTCCACTTGCTTCTGCACAGATTTCTAAAGTAGCTTTATCTGAATCTATTTCAGCAATTACTTGATTTTTTTTTACAAAATCCCCATTGTTAACTAACAATGATGAAATTTCTACTTCTGTTATTGATTCTCCCGGAGAAGGAACTTTGATTTCTAAAATCATTAAAAATATATTTTTATATATTAAATATTTTTAATAATAACTTTTTTTGATCATTAACATAATCATTATATGATCCAGTAGAAGGGGCTGATCTTTCAGGTGGAGAAACTATAATCCATGGAATTTGACTATATTTTCTAAATATAAAAGGCCATACTCCCATATTTTCTGGTTCTTCTTGTACCCACATAATTTTTTTTTTTTTAGGATATTGCATCATTATTTTTTCAATAGAATTCTTTTCTATTGGATAAATTTGTTCAATTCTTATTATTGCAGTCTTTTCTTTTTTCAAAAGATTTCGAAATTTAATTAAATCATAATATATTTTGCCAGAACAAAAAACTATTTTTTTAACATTTTGTTTGTTAACAAATTTATCATCTATTATTTTTTTAAATTCTCCATTAGAAAGTTCAGTTAATAAAGAAATACAATTTTTATTTCTTAATAAACTTTTTGGAGTAAAAATTATTAATGGTTTTCTAAAATAAAATTTTATTTGTCTTCTTATAAGATGATAAAAATTTGCTGGAGTAGTACAATTGCATAAAAAAATATTATTATTTGCACATAACTGTAAATATCTTTCAATTCTTGAAGAGGAATGTTCTGATCCTTGGCCTTCATCTCCATGAGGTAAAAGTAAAACTAATCCATTTTGGATTTTCCATTTTGTTTCTGCAGAAGATAAATATTGATCTATTATAATTTGAGCTCCATTACTAAAATCTCCAAATTGGGCTTCCCATAATGTTAAAGTATCTTTAGAAAACATGGAATATCCATATTCAAATCCTAAAACTCCATATTCAGATAATAAAGAATTATAAACATATATTTTTCCTTGTCCCTTTCGAAGATTATTTAGTAAATAAATTTTTTCTTCCAATTCTGAATTAATTACAATATGTCTATGAGCAAATGTTCCTCTTTCTACATCTTCTCCAGATAATCTTACATTATAACCTTCATATAATAAAGTGCCATAAGCAAGTAATTCAGCCATTCCCCAATCTACAATCTTTTTTTTTAAAAGAAATTCTAATTTCGAATGAAAAATTTTTTCAGTTTTTTTGTAAATTTTTTTTCTTTTCGTCAACGAAAAAATTTTTGTTCCTATTTCTAATAGAATTTTTAAAGAAAAAGTAGTATTTATTTTTTTTATGATATCTTTATAAGATGCATCAATTAATTTTTCTTTATATGAAAAAAAAAAATCTAATTTATTTTTTAAATGATTTTTTGAATCAGTATATCCTTTATAAAGATAATTTTGATATTTTTTTTCAATTTTTTTTATAAAATTTTTATCAATCAAATTTTGCTTTTTAAGTTTTTCTTTATAGATCTCATATATATTTTTATGATTGTCAATTAATTTATAAAAATATTGTTGAGTAAAAAGAGGATCATCTCCTTCATTATGGCCATATTTTCTATAACCTAATAAATCTACAAATACATCTTGATTATAATACATTCTAAAATCTAAAGCAAATTTAATCGAGTAAATTACGGCTTCTATATCATCTGAATTCACATGTATAACTGGAGAAAGAATTACTTTAGCTAAATCTGTAGAATACAGACTTGAACGAGATTCTGAACAGTTAGTAGTAAACCCAATTTGATTATTTATAATAATATGTATTGTTCCCCCAGTTTTATATCCTTCAAGGAAAGACATTTGAATAACTTCATATACTATTCCTTGAGCAGAAATAGCTGCATCTCCATGTAAAAGGATTGGAAGAACTTTATTAAAATTCCCATAATAATCATTATCAATTTTTGCACGAACAATTCCTTCGACAAGAGGATTAACAGATTCTAAATGAGAAGAATTAGGAACATTAATAATCTTAATTTTTTTTCCTAATTTATTTTTTTTAGATTTTTTATATCCTAAATGATATTTAACATCTCCTAAGAAGTTATTTTCAGTATATTTTTTTCCAAAAAATTCACTAAAAATTTTAGTACATTTCTTCTTAAGAATATTACATAATATGTTTAATCTTCCTCTATGGGACATTCCTATTACAAATTCTTTTATAGGATAATTAATAGAAGAATATTCAAGGATATAATCTAAAGCAGGTAAAATTGATTCATTTCCTTCTATTGAAAATCTTTTTTGTCCTACAAATTTTGTATGAATAAATTCTTCAAATTTTGTAGCTTGATTTAATTTTAAAAATATTTTTTTTTTTTCGTTATTAGATAATAAAAATTTTTTATTAAAAAATATCCAATTATTAATCCATTTTATTTGTTCTGGATTATTAATATACATATATTCAAATCCAATTGATTTACAATATTTTTTTTTTAACCCCAAAATTACTTCTTTAAGAGAAGAAGATTGCATGCCTACTTCTTTCAAAGAAAAGAAATTTTTTTCAAGATCTTTTTTTTCAAGATTAAAATTTTTAATATTTAAGGTAGGATAAAAAAAAATTTTTTTTTCAAAAAAAGGATTATTTTTAGCAAAAAGATGACCTCTTTCTTTATAAGAATTAATTAATTTTAAAACATTTATTTCTTTAGATATTTTTATTTTCTTGGATTTTTTTTTTCTTTTTTTTTTAAAAAAATTCAATCCTTGAAAAAAAAACCGCCAACTGTTGTTTACAGAAGTAGGATTTTCTAAATATTTCAAATAAAAAATTTCTATTTGTTTATAATTTATTTTATTTAAAAAAAAATATTTAGACATAAATATTCTTTTTCTTTGTTTTAGAACGTAATTTTTGTTTTAACATTTCTTTTTCAAAAGAAAATTTGTCAATAATAAAATTATTTTTTAATGCAAAAAGATTTGCTAATTCAAATGGTAACCCATATGTATCATATAATTCAAATATGATTTTTCCATTTATAATAGTTTTTCCTTCTTTTTTTAAATAAGAAATAATTTTATAAAATTTTTTACTCACTTTAAATAAATTTTTAAAAAATAAGAATTCTTCTTTTTTAATTAAATTACTTATAAAGTTTTCTTTAATTTTTGAATTCTCATTATTTTTTTCTGATAAAACTACTTTTACAAGTTTATATAAAAACGATTTTTTTATATTTAAATATAAAAAATAATAAACTATTGTTCTTCTTAAGAGTTTTCTTATTATATATCCTGATTTCTTATTTGAAGGAATTATCCCATCTTTAATAGCAAAGACAATTGCTCTAATATGATCTGCTAAGACACGAATTGCAATATCTTCTTCTTCTAATTTTCCATAAACTTTTCCAGTAATATTTTCTATTTCTTTAATTAAAGAAATAAAAATATCAGTATCATATGTAGATTTTTTGTTTTGTAAAACCATACATAATCTTTCTATTCCCATCCCAGTATCTACATGAGATTTCGATAATTTTTCAAGATTCCCATTTTGGGTTCTAAAAAATTCTATAAAAACTAAATTCCATAATTCAATTACTAAAGGATGTCCTTTATTAATTAATTTTTTTCCCTCTATTTTTTTTTTTTCTCTAAGATCTATATGTATTTCTGAACTATATCCACAGGGGCCTGTATTCCCCATTTCCCAAAAATTATGTTTTTTATCAAAAAAAACAATTTGATTTTCATTTATTAAATTTTTCCAATATTTATATGATTCTTTATCAAATTCTAAATTTTCATTTAGATTTCCACTAAAAATAGTAACATAAATATTTGATTTTCTGATTTTAAAGGTTTTTGTTAATAATTCCCATGCCCACTCTATAGCTTCTTTTTTAAAATAGTCTCCAAATGACCAATTTCCTAACATTTCAAACATAGTATGATGATACTTATCTCTTCCTACATCAGAAATATCATTATGTTTGCCTGTAATTCTAAGACATTTTTGAATATTTGTAATTCTTACATATTTTGGGTTCTTATAACCAAGAAAATATTTTTTAAATCTATTCATTCCAGCATTAGTAAACATTAAAGATGGATCATCTTTTGCTAAAAGGGAAGCCGAATCAATAATTTGATGATTTTTTTTCTTAAAAAAATCTAAAAAAATTTTTTTTATATCTTTATATTTCATTAAATGATGGCACTAATTTTAAATTACTTTTAATAGCGTGAGGGGGAATTGAACCCCCAACCTCCGAGTTATGAATCCGACGCTCTAACCAAATGAGCTATCACGCCTTTTAAATTAAAACTTTTAAATTAAAACTTTTAAATTAAAAAATAATTTTTTTTTTAAAATTACCTAATTTTATATTTAGGAAAATATTTTTTAAAAAAAAAATAAAAAATGCTTGAACCAATTAAGTTCGAATTTCAATTGAATTATTCAAAAAAAATGTTATATAATTATATTTATACACCTGAAAAAATGGCAAAATGGTTTGCTGACTATGTTCAATCTATAGGATCTAGATATATTTGTTTTTGGAATGGATATGAAGAAACATGTTTTTTAATTAAAAAAAAAAAAGAAAAATCTGTAAGATACAAATGGGAAAAATTTGAAGAAAAAAAATATTATTTTGAATTTCTTATTCAAGAAAAACTAAAAAAGTTATATCTTATAATAACAGATTTTGTTAAGAAAAATGAAATAGAACAATCGAAACTGTGGTGGCAAAACAAAATAAAAATTTTAAAAAAAAGAACAGAATCTTAAAATTAAAACTCACGTGGTGAAATTGGTATACACGCTACCTTGAGGTGGTAGTATCTATTTAAGATATGCTGGTTCAAATCCAGTCGTGAGTACTAAAGTAATTTTTTAAAATAGTTTTATGTCTTTTGACTTAATTATAATTGGAAGTGGGCCAGGAGGGTATGTTGCAGCAATCAGGGCTGCACAATTAGGATTAAAAACAGCTATTGTAGAAAAAGAAAATCTTGGAGGTGTATGTCTTAATTGGGGGTGTATTCCTACAAAATCTTTATTAAAAAGTGCCAATATTTTTAATAGTTTGAAACAAGCTTCCCAATATGGGATAATTATTAATAATATAAAATTTGATTTTAAAAAAATAATTTATAGAAGTAGGATTCTTTCAGAAAAAATGAATAAAGGAGTTTTGTCTTTATTAAAAAAAAATAATATAAAAATTATATATGGAAAAGCAAAACTTTTAAAAAAAAATATAGTAAATGTTAAAGATAAATTTGGAAATGAAACCAAATATAATGCATTAAACATAATTATTGCTACAGGGAGTAAATCTAGAAATTTTAATTCTATTAAAAATAGAAAATTAATTAATATAATTAATTCTCGTGAGGCATTATTATTAAAAACAATACCTAAAACAATATTAATTATAGGATCTGGAGCTATTGGCTTAGAATTTGCTTATTTTTATAATAGTTTTGGGTCTAAAATTTATATAATAGAAAAAATGTCAAACATTTTACCATATTCAGATTTAGATATTTCTATTCATTTAAAAAAAATTTTAAAAAAAAATGGTGTCATAATAAAAACCTCTTCAATTATTAAAGATTTCATTTATTTAAATGATAAACAATGCACAAAAGTAATTATTAACAATTCAAAAAATGAAACTGAAATTTTATATGTTGATGTTATTATTTCTGCAATTGGAATTTGTCCCAATACTGAAAATTTAGGATTAGAAAATCTAGGAATTAAGCAAAATAATACTAAACATATTTGTGTAGATAAATATTATTCAACTAATGTAAAAGGATATTATGCTATAGGCGATGTAATCCCTAGTATTTCTTTAGCACATGTTGCTTCTTATGAAGGAATTATTTGTGTAGAAAAAATTACTGGCTTAAATCCCTCACCATTAAATTATAATAATGTTCCTATGTGTATTTACACTAATCCGGAAATTTCATATGTTGGATATTCTGAAAAAGAAGCTTTAAAAAAAGGATTTAAATTAAAAATAGGAAAGTTTCCATTTACTGCTTTAGGAAAAGCTAAAGTTAATGATGCTACAGATGGATTTATTAAAATCATTTTTGAGAAAAAATATGGAGAATTATTAGGATGTCATATGATAGGTTCCGGGGTTACAGAACTTATTTCTGAAATTGTAGTTGCTCGGCAACTAGAAACAACGTTATTTGACTTTTTGAAATGTATTCATCCACATCCAACTATTAGTGAATCTATTATAGAAGCAATAAATAATGCTGATAAAAAATGTATTCATATCTAAAATATGAGAAATAAATTTTTAGATTATATTAAAATCTATTGTAGAAGTGGCAATGGGGGTTCAGGAATGATTCATTTTAAAAAAAATAAAACCTTTCCTAAAGGAGGACCTGATGGAGGTGATGGTGGTAAAGGAGGCAATGTTCTAATTAGAGGAAATAATCAATTATATACAATATCTCATTTAAAAAAAAAAAAACATAATATAGCTGAAAATGGAAAAAATGGAGGTGTAAATAGAATTACTGGTTCGAAAGGAAAAAATTCTATAATAGAAGTTCCTCTAGGAACTATAGTTAAAGATGAAAAAAAACAAATTATTTTTGAAATTATTCATCAAAATGAAGAAAAAATTTTATTATATGGTGGAAAAGGAGGAAAAGGAAATTGGAATTTTAAAAATTCTAGATGTAAATCCCCTTTTTATTCTGAAAAAGGCAAACTTGGCAAAGAAGCAATTTTTATTTTAGAATTAAAAATTTTAGCAGATGTAGGTATAATTGGATTTCCAAATTCTGGAAAATCTACTTTAATATCCGTAATAACCTCATCTAAATCCAAAATATCTAATTATCCTTTTACTACATTAATTCCTAATTTAGGCCTTGCGAATTTTAAAAAATTTAATAATCTGATTATAGCAGATATTCCAGGAATAATAAAAGGAGCTTACCAAGGAAAAGGATTAGGGTTTAAATTTCTTAAACATATTCAACGAAATAGAATTTTATTAATAATGATTTCTGCTGAAACAAAAAATTATATTAAAGAATATAATATAATTATAAATGAATTATCTGAATATGATCCATATCTTTTAAAAAAAAAACGTTTATTAATAATTTCTAAATCAGATCTTTTAGATGAAAAATTAAAAAATGAAATAAAAAAAGAATTACCCAAAAATGAAAAATTTATATTTTTTTCTTCTTTTCAAAAAGAGAATTTTTTTTCTTTTAAAAAAAAAATATTTAATTTTTATTAAAGATAATAATCAATTTTAAAATTATTCCAAATTTTCCAAGAGAGATTGGCTTGTAAAAAAAGCATTTTTATTCCATTTTGGACAACACATCCTTTTTTTTTACCTTTTTTTAAAAACAAAGTTTCTTTTGGATTATAAACTAAATCATATAAATAATGATTCTTTGAAAGAAATTTATAAGGAATATTCGGACATTCATTAATATTTGGAAATGTTCCTACTGGAGTACAATTTATAATTATATTATAATTATAAATTAACTCTTTAGATATTTCTGAATAAGAAATACAATTTTTTTCTTTTTTTTTTCTTGAAACAAAAAGATATTTAATTCCTAATTTTGTTAAAACATACATTATAGATTTAGACACTCCTCCCGTTCCTAAAATTAGGGCCTTTTTATGAAAAAATTTTAAGTTTTTTTTAAAAGATTTTTCAAATCCATATATATCTGTGTTATAACCTATAGTTTTATCATTTATAATTTTAACAGTATTTATTGAGCCTATTTTTAATAATTTTTTATTTATATAATGAATTTTATTCATAATTTTTTCCTTATATGGAATTGTAACATTAAATCCTAATAAATTTGAATTATTATTCAATATTTTTTTTAAAAATGAAAGATTTTTTATATCATATAAACTATATATAGTATTTTTTATTTTTTCTTTTTTAAATTTTTTTTCAAAAAATTTCTTTGAAAAAGAATAAAAAATATTTTTTCCTACTAAACCATAAATTTTAATCATTTTATTTCTGATTTTTTAAATATTCCTTTTTATATTTTAAATATTCCTTATACTTAGCTTTTAAGAAATTTTTTCTTTTTTTTTCAGAAGGTTTTACATACTGTTTTCGTTCTCGTAATTTTTTTATTACACGAGCTTTATCAAATTTTTTTTTCCATTTTTTTAAAACTCTATCTATAGATTCTCCTTCTTTTACAGGTGTAATTAATTTCATTACAATTTTTTATTTTATTTTATTTTTTATATATATATTTTTTTTTAAAAAAACAATTTATTTTATTAAGGAAAAAAAACGATTCCAACGAATTTTAAATTCGTTGGTTGAAAACAAAATTAATAATGGTTTTCCAACTATATGATCAAATGGTAAAAAACCCCAATAACGAGAATCTAATGAATTTTCTCTATTATCTCCTAACATAAAATAATAATTTTTTTTTACTAAATATTTAAAGGTTTTTTTATTATTTATAATAAAAACATTTTTTTTTAATTTTAAAGAATTATTTTCATATTTAGTAATTAAATCTTTATATAGAAAAATATTTTGTTTATTTAAATATAAACAATCTCCTTTTTTAGGAATATAAATAGGCCCATAATTATCACGATTCCATAATTTATCTTCTGGAAAGATATTTGTTTCTTTTAAAGAATTTGGAATTATTTCTTTTTTTAAATAAATTAATTTGTTTTCATTCCTTTTTATATTAAATGATTTTAATTTTTTTTGTACTTTAAATAAAAGCGAATTTGTTTTTTCTTTTTTTAAAAGTCCATTAATATATAATAATCCATTTTTAATAATTAAATTATCTCCTGGTAAGCCTATACAACGTTTAATATAATATTTTTTTTTATCAATAGATTTTGATTTAAAATCATTTGGAAAATTAAATACAATCATATCATTATGATTAATTTTTTTCAAACTAGGAAGTCTTAAATAAGGAAATTTTATTAAAAGTTGAGTAATAGGAATTCTTATCCCATAATTAAATTTGCTGACAAATAAAAAATCTCCTATTAATAAACTTTTTTCCATTGAAGAAGAAGGAATAAAAAATATTTGAAATATATATAATTTTATAATTAAAGATAAAATTATTGAAAATATTAAAGATCTTAATTCTGGTGAATTTTCTTTTATAAATTTAATATTCTTATTTAGATTTAAAAAAATTAAATACGCTCCAAAAGTAATAATTAATATTAATATATTTTTTTTATTACGTGTTACAAAACAAGATATTATATCTAAACATAATAATATATACATAAAAAAATATATTATAGGAATATAACATAATATGGACCACCAAATAGGTCTTTTTAAAATTTTCATCAATATAATTATATTATATAATGGAATTAAAGCAATAATAATGTTTCGTCCATTATTTAAATATAATTTATAAGTTCCTAAAAAATAAATAACTTTTAATATTATTATTAATATTAATATATTATATATTAACAAATTATAAATTTAATACATCTTTCATAGAAAAGATTCCAGTTTTTTTATATAACCATTCAGCTGCAATGATTGCGCCTAATGCAAAACCTTTTCTTTTTTTTGCAAAATGTTTAATTTGGATTACATCAATTAATGATTCATAAAATACTGTATGTATTCCTATTATATTGTCTATACGTTTTGAACTTATATATATATTTTTTTTATTATTTTTTAAAGGAATTATTCCCCAATTTTTACAATATTTTTCTAATATTATATCTTTTGATAAAGCAATAGCAGTCCCACTAGGGGAATCTAATTTATTTTTATGATGAATTTCATTTATACTAACTTTATAATCTAAGTTAGATTTAAACATTATTTTAGCTAATATTTTATTTAAAATAAATAATATATTTACTCCTATACTAAAATTAGGAGAATATAAAAATGATCCATTATATTTTTTACATTTTTGTTTAATAAAATCATATTGGTTTTCCCAACCTGTTGTGCCACAAACAATAGGAATTTTATTTTCAAGACAAACTATTATATTTGAAACAGCAGATTTAGGAGAACTAAATTCTAATACTAATTCTAAATTATAATTTTTTAATTCTTTAGAAGAAGGAGTTTTATTAGTAATAAAACCAATTTTATGTCCCCGAAGAATTGCTTGTTTTTCTATTGATTTGCCCATATTACCATAGCCTATTAAACCTATATTCATATTTTTTTTTTCCACCATTTATTATTTATAGATATAATAAAAGTTAACAAATCTTTTAATTTTTTTTCAGTAATAAATTTTTTTTTAAAAAAATATTTATTTCTCCATTCAAAACTGAATGAATATCAGAGGTTTCATATCCAGTTTTTATATCTTTTACTAATTTATAAGGATGCATAATATAATTTCTTATTTGTGATCCCCATTCTATTTTTTTTTTATTGAATTTCATTTTCGATTTAAATAATTTTTGTTTTTCAATATAATATAACCGTGATTTAAGTAATTTTAATGCTTTATTTTTATTTTGAATTTGTGATCTTGTTTCAGAATTTTCAATAATTATATTCGTTGGACGATGATGCAAGCGTACTCCAGTTTCAACTTTATTGACATTTTGTCCTCCAGCTCCTCCAGAGCGGAAAGTATCCCATGTTATATCGGAGGCTTTTATGTCTAGATTTAGATCTTTTTTTATTAAAGGATAAATATAGACAGAAGCAAATGAAGTATGTCTTTTTGAATTATCAAATGGAGAAATCCTGACTAATCGATGAACTCCATTTTCTCCTTTTAAATATCCAAAAGGATAAAAACCTTTTACTTCAAAAGTAATAGATTTTAACCCTATTATGTCTCCTTGTAGACTATTCAGTTTTTTTATTTTAAAATTATTTTTTTCTGCCCACAAAAAATACATTCTATATAACATTGAAACCCAATCACAACTTTCTGTCCCTCCTGCTCCTGCAGAAATTTGTAAAACAGCATTGGAAGCATCTTCTTTTTCAAAAAAGAAATTTTTAAATTCAATTTTTGAAATAAGATTTTCAATTTTTTTTAAAAGATTATTAATTTCTAATTCTGTTTCTTCTCCAGATTTAAAATAAAAAAATAAAATTTTTAAATCATTAAATGATTCTTTTAAAAGATTAAAAGTATTTAACCATTTTTTCGTTTCTGATAAAGATTTAATTATTTTTTTTGATTGTTTTTTATTTTTCCAAAAAAAAGGAGACATTAATTTTTTTTCTTCTTTTTTTAGAAAAGAAATTTTTTTCTTTATTTCTAAAGAAATAGAAATCTCTTTTATTTTATTTGATAATTTTTTTATTTGTTCTTTTGTAACCATTTAAAATATTAAGTTTTAAAATTAAATCCGGTGTTCCAACATGGACTAAAAATAATCCTGATAATTTAAAAAAATAAATTAAATTTTTTGGGTGAGCGAATTTTAGATTTTATTATATTTATGTTATGTTTAAATATTATTTATAAAATGAAAAAACTTTCTGGAATTGGTGTTGCCTTAGTAACTCCTTTTAATAAACAAGGAGCAATAGATTTTAAATCGATTGAAAAAATTGTATCCTTTGTGATAAAAGAAGGAGTTCAGTATTTAGTATTATTAGGAACTACTGGAGAAGCGTCTACATTACATATAAAAGAAAAAATTGATATTATTAATTGTGTAATTAATATTAATAGTAAAAAATTACCTGTTGTAGTTGGAATAGGTAGTAATAATACAGAAGAAGTAATTTTAAATTTAAAAAAATTAACTTTAAATAGTGTGGATGCCATTTTATCTGTTTGTCCTTATTATAATAAACCTTCTCAAAAAGGAATTTTTCATCATTTTAAAACAATTTCTGAAAATACAGATAAAAATATTATCATTTATAATGTTCCACATAGAACTGGAACAAATATTAGTTTAGAAACTATTAATAAATTAATATTAAAATATGAAAATATTATAGGAATAAAAGAAGCTTCAGGAAATATTCTTCAATCATATAATATTATTAATAATAAATCAAAAAAAAATTTTGCTGTTTTGTCAGGAGATGATAATTTAAGTTTACCAATAATTTTAGGAGGAGGAGAGGGAATGATTTCCGTAGTTGGACAAGCATTTCCAAAAGAACTTTCTAAAATGTTTAAATTAGCTTGTGAAAATAAAGTACAAGAAGCATATAAAATTTATTTTAATATAATTAAAATTTACAATATAATTTTTAAAGAAGGAAATCCATCTGGAATAAAAACTTTATTAAAACTAAAAGGATTATGTAATAATTATGTTAGATTACCTTTAATGGAGTGTAGTAAGACATTAGAACAACAAATTAAATTGGAATTAAATTATTTAAAATTTTAAACTTATGTTTAACACATATTTAACTATTTTAAAAAAAAAAATATTTTCTTGTTTAGAAAAAGAAAAACTTATGAAAGTTTTAATTAAAAAAAAAACAAAAGAAAACGTTTGGTTGCAAAAATTTTTAAAAAAAATATTAAAAGAAGAAATAACTAAAAAAATAGAAAAGAAACATATAAATAATTATAGATTAATTATTAATGCATCTAATTTTTTTCACAAAAGAAAATATAAAGAAGCATTAAACATTTTTGAAAAACTTCTTTCAGAAGAAAGAATTTCATTTTTAAAAAATAAAAAATTTTATAAAAATATAATGTTTAAAACTGCTTTCTGCAATTTTTATTTAAAGAAATATGATGAAGCAATTTTTTATTTTAATCTTATTATAAAAAATTCTAATATTAATCATGACATTGAAAATATTACTGACAATAAAATTGAATTAATTGAAAATGAAAATTTTTTTTCTTTTTCAGATAATGATTTAATTTCAGAACTCAATAATGAGCCAAATAAAAATGAGGCTTTAATTTTTGAAAAAAAACTTTTAAAAAAATTAAAACAAGAAAAAATTTTATCAGCAGAAGATGTACAAAAAATTTACTCAATTATTAATAATGAAAATTTTTTTTCAGAAAAAGACGCAAAGAAAATTTTATCAAATATTGATAAAACAAATATGATTTATTCTTCAAAAGCATTTGCAGAAGAAAAGAAAAATTTGCTTTCTTTAAAAGATCTTTTCTTAGAAAAAGAAGAAGATGCTTTCTTCTCAAAATTAAGTAAAAAAAAAATTCTTTCCGAAAAAGAAGAAAAAGAAATTTATTCAAAATTGAAAAAAAAAAATTTTGTTACAATTAACAATGAAAAATTTTTCTTTTCTGAAAAGAATAAAAAATTTATTTTATTAAATTTAAAAAAAATTTTTTCAGGAAAAGAAAAACAATCTTTATTTTCAAAATTAAAATCAGAAGAAACTTTACCAGATAATAAAGAGTTAAAAAAAGAAACATCTAAAGAGATAAAAGCAACCTCAAAAAAAAAACAACCGTTAGAAGTAACTCTTTTTAATTTAGGAATGTGTTATTATAAACAAGCAAATGATTATAATTTTGATCAACAAAATAATTTAAAATCAATAAAAGTTTTTTTAAAATTTATAAAAAGCTATACTAATAGTTTAAAACTAAACACCGCAAAAAAAATGCTTTATAAAGCAGTTTTAAACTTAAAAAAAAAACAAATTTCAATAGGAAATTTTTATTTTAAAAGAAAAAAATATAAAGCATCATTGTTTATATTTAAAGATAATATTGAAAATTTTAAAAAACTGAAAAAAATATTTTCCATTCAAAATGAATATATTTATATGATAATTTCACAATATAAATTAGAAAAATCCACAAATCAATTTGATTTTAAAAAAACATTAAAATTATATAATGATTATATTCATAATTTTTATAATTTCGAAAATCAATTTTTCTATGAAAAAAAATTAAACCTTGATTATAGAATTAAAAATTTATTTTCTAAAATAGAAAGACAATTATTTTTTTTAAAAATTTATAATCAATATATAGATGAATATCAAAGAATATAAAAATTGTAAAGATTCTACTAAAACAGTAGATTATAAAGATTTTGACAAAACCGGGAACAATGTTTATTCCTTAATAAGTCTTTTGTCAAAACGTTCAGAAACAATTTTTTGTTATATTAAATCAAAACTAAAAAAAAAAATAAAATTATGTCCTCCTGAACCTAAACATTTAGAAGAAGTTGTTCTTTCTGAAGCTAAAATGAAAATTTCGAAAATTTTTGAAAAAATTTCAAAACCTACTTCTCTAGCTATTAGAGAATTTTTAGATAAAAAACTTTATTACATTTTTAAAAAACAACTAAAAAAAACAATTAAACAAATAATAAAGAATAAATTGATAAATCAATTAGAAAAAGAAGAAGAAAATAAATTGGTAAATAAAAAAAATTTCAATAACAATAAGAAATTTAAATTGGAAAACAAGTTGAAAATTCAATTGGAAAAGAATTTTCAAACTCAATTGAAAACTAAATTGGAAATTATCTTAAAAAAAAAATTAAATATAAAATTATCATTATAAAATTAAAACTTTTTTATAATAAACTTCAAATTCAAATTTTGAATGGACTTTAGGATGTAAAATTATTTTACATGGAAAAACGCCTATTTGTTTTATAGGGTCTTTTTCTAGAAAAAGAAATTTTTTCTTTATTTTAATATTTTTTGATTTTAAATATTTATAAATTTTTTTTTTATAAATTGATCCAAATAATTTTCCATTTTCCCCCAATTTAAGATAAAATTTAATTTTTAATTTTTTAATAGATTTTAAATAAAATTTTAATTTTTTTATTAAAAATTTTTTTTTCATTTTTTTTTTTTTAATTAAATTATTTAATTCTTTAATAGATGAAATTGTTGCTAATATTGCTTTTTTTTTAGGAAATAAAAAATTTCTAGCATAACCAGGTTTAACTTCTATTAAATCATTCTTTTTCCCTAAATTTAGGATTTTTTTTTTTAAAATTATTTTCATATTATCGTAATCTATCTGTTATATATGGTAATAACCCTATCTGTTTACATCTTTTTATTGCTTTTGTTAATCTTTTTTGAAACTTTTTAGAAGTTCCAGTTATCCTTCTAGGGAGAATTTCTCCTCTTTCATTAAGAAATTTAATTAAAAATTTTGGATTTTTATAATCTATATATTTTATTTTATTTTTTAAAAAAAAGCAATATTTTTTCTCAGGTTTGGTTTTTACATCAAAAGGGGTTAAAAACCTAATTCCTTTTTCTGAATCTTCTCCTTCTAGAAGAGAATTTTCTTCTTTTTCTGAATCAGAATCAAATTCAGGATCTGGCTCAGGGTCCTGGTAAATTCTCTGAGGATTAAATGATTCAATATTCACTTTTTTCTCCTCATTATTATTCTCCTCATTATTATTTTCAGTTTCATTATTATTAGCCTTCTTCTCTTCATTCTTCTCTTCATTCTTCTTGATCATACTTTCTGATATAAGGTCCATTTTTTCCTTCATTTTAAATATTTATATATAATTTTTTTTTAAAATCATTCTCCAAAATTAATTGGGGTTTGTTTTTAATAAAAAATAATAAAGCTTCATCATTAATTTTAAGAATTAAAAATCTCATAATTTTTTCATCACGTAATAATTTCCATTTTAAATTTAAAATTAATTTTGGTTTTGCTAAAAAATAAATAATATGATAGCATCCACTAGTTTTATTTTGTATAGGATACGCTAATTTTTTTAAACCCCAATTTTCTTGAAAAATTAATTTGGCTTTCTTATCAATTAAAAAATTGATATAATTTGATGTTGTTAACTTAATTTGTTCCTCAGAAAGAACAGGAGTAATTACTAATACTGTTTCATATTTCATATATGTATTATTTTAGTGTGGAGCTGACGGGATTCGAACCCGTGTCCAAACAAGTAATATTATAAGTTTTCTACATATTTATCTTATCAAAGAGCAAATTTCACATAAGATTAGTGATAAGAAACTCTTTCTTATAAGAAAGTTCTAAACAATTCAAGAAAGATTTAGAACCTCAATCTTTCAAATTCAATTTATTTTGAATAAAAAAATCTTGCTAAGCAGCAAGAGCATAATTTTTTTTGCCGGTTATCATTTGTAATGATATTTACGTGATTACATTACTTTTCACGATATGCTTACTTATATATTAATCTTGTTGTCAATTCCAATCCAGCCCCAATAATTATTTTAAATAGGAATTACTGATATATATGATTTTCCTTTACTTTTTTTTTCAAAAAAAACTTTTCCATCTATCAAAGAATGAATTGTATGATCTTTTCCCAAAAAGACATTTTTTTTAGGATGATGTTTTGTTCCTCGTTGTCTTATAATAATACTTCCAGGTTTGGCTATTTGACCTCCAAATAATTTTATTCCTAAACGTTTACTAATAGAATCCCGTCCATTTCTAGTACTTCCTACACCTTTTTTATGTGCCATTTTTAAAAGTTTTTTTCTTTTTCAAAACCAATTATTTTAATTGTTGTTAACAATTGTCTATGTCCTTTTTTTAATTGAAATCCTTTTCTTCTTTTTTTTTTAAAAATAATTAGTTTTTTTCCCTTATAATGATTTATTATTTTAGCTTTTAATTTTATTTTCTTTATATAAGGAAAACCCATTAAAATTTTACCTTTTTCATTTAAATAAATAATATTATTAATAATAATCTCATTCCCTTCTTTTTCCTTTTTTAAATAAGGAATTGTAATAAAACTATTTAAAGTCGCTTTAAATTGAAACCCTAATATTTCAAAATATGCTTCCATTTTATTTTTATAATCTAATCATTTGTGGTCTCAGCTGGATTTGAACCAGCGACCCCCTGATTATGAGTCAAGTGCTCTAACCAACTGAGCTATGAGACCGCGATGCGGAGAGAAAGGGATTCGAACCCTTGTTACAATATATTATATACATGCTTTCCAAGCATGTGCTTTAAACCTCTCAGCCATCTCTCCTAATTATCTCTCCTAATTATTAAAAATCTGCATGATTGGGATATCTAGGAAAAGGAATAACATCTTTAATATTATCTATATTTGTAATATATTGAATTAATCTTTCAAATCCTAATCCAAAGCCACTCTGAGGAACAGATCCAAAACGTCTAATATTTAAATACCACCAAAGTGATTTAATATTTAAATTTAATTCCAAAATCCGTTTTAATAAAACATTATATCTTTCTTCTCTTTGAGAGCCTCCTATTATTTCACCTATATAAGGAAATATAATATCCATAGCTGCTACCGTTTTATTATCATTATTTATACGCATATAAAAAGGTTTAATTTTTAATGGATAATTATAAATTATTATTGGATTATTAAAATAATTTTCTGCTAAAAATTTTTCATGTTCAGATTTAAGATCTTCCCCCCAATTAATACCCTTTTTACTAGATTTAAGAATTTTTATAGCATTTGTATAACTTATTCTTTCAAAAGAAGATTCTAAAACATTATTTAATCTTTTAAAGATTTTTCTTTTGTTTTTTTTTTCAAGAAAAAATAAATCTTCATAAGAATTATTAATTACAAATTTAATAACATATTTTAATAACTTTTCGGCAAAATTCATATTCTGAACTAATTTATAAAATGACATTTCAGGTTCTATCATCCAAAATTCAGATAAATGTCTAAAAGTATTAGATTTTTCTGCACGAAAAGTAGGCCCAAATGTATAAATTTTTCCTAACCCTGAAGCTGCAGCTTCTCCTTGCAATTGTCCAGATACTGTTAAATATGTAGAAGTTCCAAAAAAATCTAAATTATTATTTAATTCTCCTTTTTCATTTAAAGGAATTTTTTTTAAATCAAAATTTGTTACTCTAAACATCTCTCCTGCTCCTTCAGAATCATAAGTTGTTATTATCGGAGTATTAATATAAATAAAATTTTTTTTAAAAAAAAATTTATGTATTGAAAAAGAAATATTATGACGAATTCTCAAAATTGAACTAAATATACTTGTTCTAAATCTTAAATAGGCTTGTTCTCTTAATTTTTTAAAACTATGGGTTTTAGGTTGTAAAATTGTCTTTTGAAGCTCCTCAGGAGAAAATTTTCCAATAATTTTTATTTTATTAGCATATATTTCTATATTTTGTTCTTTGCCTTGGCTTAAAACCAAAACTCCTATAACTTCTATTGAAATTCCAATATTAATTTTTTTAACAAGTGAAGAAAATTTTTTATCAATAAAAATTTGT
The DNA here is from genome assembly GCF_003214255.1 of Candidatus Karelsulcia muelleri. Lineage (GTDB taxonomy): Bacteria > Bacteroidota > Bacteroidia > Flavobacteriales > Blattabacteriaceae > Karelsulcia > Karelsulcia muelleri_B. The sequence continues at coordinate 181,266 of NZ_CP029011.1, read as the reverse complement.
AAATTGTTAATTGTCGATCCATCATTTATAATAATAAAACAATTATAACGAAAATGTTTTACCCAACCTTTTATCTTAATTTCTTTTGATATAAAAAATTTATAATTAAAAATTAATTCTTTAATTGAATTAAAACATTGAATTTTTTTTTTCATATTATATAGTTAGTATTTCTTTTTTTTTTCTATTAGAAATAATTTTCATATAATTGATACAATCATTAATTATATTTTGTATCTCTATTTTGTTTTTTTTTAAACAATCTTTTTCTAATGAATTTATTTTGTTTAATTTTTTTATAGTTTTTTTTCTTAATTTTCTTAAATTTATTTTAAATATTTCTAAAATAAAATTAATTTTTTTTATTAATTCTTTTCTAGTTTCTTCTGTTAGTTGAGCCATTTTTAATTTTAATACTTTTCCAGTTTTATATGGAGTATAAAGAATACTATTTTTTAATAAAGCTTTATAAAGAATATTTATATTTTTCTCTTCCCAAGGTGTAATTAATAAAGTTCTTGCATCTAATATAGAAATATTAGAGATAGTTTTTATCTGAACTTTTTTTCCATACAAATCAATTGTAACATCATCTAAAATAGATTCATTAATTTTTCCAATTCTAATTTGGAATAATTTTTGTTTGAACCCCAAAATTTTGTTTTTTATTTCTGATTTTAAACCATTAATTAAAATTAATAATTCTTTCATAAAGTATTTTTTTTTATTATTTTTATTATATATATAGATATAGAGAAAACAAATAAATTTTATGTTAAATATATATAAAAAAAAAATTTGGAACAAATTGAAATTTGCATTTGCAATTCCAAGGCATTATTTAATAATATTGGTTTTTTTGTTTCTATTTTTTTTGAGATTTTTTTTTAATGAAAAACTGGCATGTCAAGAAAAAAATATTATTAAAGATAAAAAAAGTAATTTAGAATTAAAAAAAAAAATGGATCAAATCCAATTTGAAAAAATCAAATTTGAAAAAATTGATCAAATCCAATTTGAGGGGATTTCAAAAGAAGAAATAAATGAAATTATTTATTTCTGGGAACTTACTAACCACCCTACAACAGATAGTTCTGATTTTCTTGAAAGTTTAAAAATTTTTATTAAAAATTATTTTAATATAAAAGGATATAGGGAGATTTTATTGTATTTGAAAATTAAAAATCAATCACAATCTAAAATAAAATTAATTATTTCTATTAATAAAGGAAAATTGATGACAATAAAAAATATTTCATTTGAAGGAAATAATTTTTTTTCTGAAAAACAACTAAATAAAATGAAACCTCATTACAAAATGAGTTATCCTTCTTATGAAGAATATAAGAAAAAAATTATTATGGAATATAAAAAAAATGGATTTAAAAAATTTAAAATTTCTTCAGAAGAATTTAAGAAAATAAATTCTAAATATTATTCAATAAATTTAAAATTTATTGAAGGAAATAAATATAAATTTTCTAAATTATCCTTTAATGGCAATAAAAATTTCAATGATGAAATTTTAAAAAAAAAATTGGCTTTAAATTTAAAGGAAGGGGATTTTTATAATCTAATAGAAATTAAAAATTCTATTCAGCGTATTGTGGACTTTTATTTAAATAAAGGATATGCATTTTCTAAAATTTCTATTTTTGAATCTGAAAAAGAAGATAATTTAATTGATGTTATAATTATTATAGAAGAAAATGAAAAAATAACTATTAACAAAGTTAATATTATTGGTAATAACCAAGTTAAAGATGAAATCATATTCAGAGAATTAACAACTATACCAGGAAATTTCTTTTCTAAAAAAGAAATTGAAAAATCAATAACAAATTTAAAAAATCTGAATTTATTTTACAATGTTCAAATGCAAATGCAAATAGTTCCAAATTATAAAAAGAATACTTTAGATCTTAATTTTGTGGTTTATGAAAACATAAATAGCGAATTAAAATTCAAAGGAAATTTTCAAGGTAAAGATTTATTAGGAGAAATTTCATTAAATATAAATAATTTTTCTTTATTGAATTGTTTCCACCCAAAAAATTTAAAAATTATTCCTTATGGGGATAATCAAAAAGTATTATTGGATTTTACAATAGGAAAAAAGCTAAAAAAATATAATGTTTCTTTTATCCATCCAAATTTAACTGATTCTAGTAGTATGAAATTTAACTTTTTTTATAAAAATGAGCTTCCAAAAGAATCACATGATCTAAATTTTAGAAATTTAGAAAATAATGATAATTATAAAATAAATAAATTCAAATCTACTATTGAATTAAATAAAAAAATTAATGAAAATAATAATTTATTATTTAATATAAATTATATTAATAAAAACAAAATATACAAAGATAAAACATTATCTTTTTCTGAAAAAAGTAATCTATATAAAGATTGTAATTCTCAATTAATATTTAATCATAATTCAATTAGTCCAGATATTATTTTCCCTCAAAAAGGAGGATATGTAAATATCAATTCATTTTTGGAATTACCCAAATCATTAAAAAAATTGAAAACCAATAAATTTGAATATTTTAAATTTCAAATGAAAAGTTTTTGGTATAAAAAAATATTTAAAAAATTAATATCCAAAATTGGATATGAATTTGGAGTATTACATAATTCAAATAAAAACGATGATTTTAAACAATTTTATATGGGAGGTACAAGTTTTCAAAAAGAAAATTTAAATAAAAAAAATTTTATTCCTTTAAGGGGGTATTATGAACCTAATAAATTATATGGAGTAATTTCCCCTAAAAATGGAGGTTCTTTTTATGAAAAAATTTTAACAGAATTAAGATATTTAATTTTTGAGAAAAATTATTTTAAATTATGGATTTTAAATTTTTTTGAAGCTGGAAATATATTTGATAGTTATAAAAACTTTAATCCATTTAAATTAAAACGTTCTATAGGAACTGGAATTAGATGTTTTATTAATAATATTGGGTTATTAGAATTTGATCTAACATATAGATTGGATAAAACTCTTGATAATGTTAAGCCAAACTGGAAAGTAAACTTTGCCATAGGCAACGAATTATAATTTTAAAAAATTATTATTATTCCATATATTATAAATATAATTCCTATTATAATAAATAATACATTTAAATATCTTCCATAAAGATTAATATTTAATAATATTAAATTAAAAATAATTTCTATATATAAAATTATATAAGTCATAATAAATTTTATTTACTTTTTTTTTTATTTTGATTTTGTTTATAAATAATATAAATAATAATAATAATAATAATTAATAATTTATAGCACCTTTCGGTGAAAAAAAAATTTAAATTTTCTCCTTTAGCATAAGAATGTAATCCTGCAAAATAATAATTAACTCCAAAATAAGTTATTATTATAGAAATAATTGATAAAAAACTAAAAATATTAAATATATATTTTCCTTTAAAAAAAGGAATTAATCTCATATGTAAAATTAAAACATAAATTAAAATACTAATTAAAGCCCAGGTTTCTTTTGGATCCCAATTCCAATAACTTCCCCAACTTTCATTTGCCCAAATAGCACCTAAGAAAGTTCCTATTGTTAGAAGAAAAAGACCAATTATCATCGATAATTCATTAATTATCGTTAAATCAGAAATTATTAATTTTATATTTTTTTTTAATAAAAATTTATTTATAATAAAAATAATGATTACTAATAATCCTATTAAAGAACTAACACATAAAAAACCATAACTTGAGGTTATAATAGTTACATGTATAACTAACCAATAAGATTTAAGAACAGGTACTAAATTAGTTATTTCAGGATTAATTAAATTAATATATGCTATATATAATATAATACTTGCTACTAAACAAGAAAGTCCTGGAATAATTAAATTCCGATTCTTTGAAATTAAAATTCCTGAAAATAAAATACACCAACTTATAAAAATAAGTGATTCATATTCGTTACTCCAAGGAGCATGAAAAGAAATATACCAACGTATAATTAATCCTAATGTATGATAGATAAAAAATAGATTAATTAATCTCAATAAATTTTTTTTAAAAAAAAAATTTATTTTTTTATAAGAAAAATTTTTTATAAAAGCAAAAAAAAGAATTATTATTCCTAAGAAGGAATAACCAACCATTAAAAAACAATTAATGTTTAATTTATTATAAATTAATTCTAATTTAATTCGTTTATCAGAAGGAAGAATCCCCTTTTTTTGTTGAAAACCAATAATATCATCTAATATTTTATTAGATTTTTCCCATTTATTTTTTTTTTTAGAAAAAAACAAAGAAGAAATATATTTATTATATAAAATATTTTTTTTTTTTATCCAAGATTTCCAAGTAAAATTTTTTTTTTCTAATTTAGAATGAGGAAAAATCTTAATATAATCACCTTTTAAAATTTTATAAAATATATTAATTTTTTCAATTAAATTAATTAATTCTTTTTCATAACTATTTCTTTCAAAAGGATTTTTGGAAAAAGCAGATTGAAAATCTTTTTCAAAAATTAATTCAAATTTTTTTAATTTGGAATTAAATTTATAAAAATTCATTAAAGAAGTATATCCAAAATTATTAACTTTTAATTTGTTAAATAACTCTTTTCCTCCTTTTTTATTAATTTTAATAAAAGGATATCTCAACCAAAAATTAGGATTTTGATAAAATGAAATTAACCAATTATTAGCATCTAAATTTAAAAGAGAATTTTTTTTATAAATTTTTATTAATAATTCTAAAGCTAAAGTATTCATTGGTTTAATTCTTCCATCTTTAGCTTGGACTAAGACTGTACCAAATTTTTTAGCATGATCATTTAAAATTTGTTTTTCTGGTTCTTTTAAAGAAGAATAACAAAAATTTAATAAAAAAAAAAACAGAGAAAATATCTGTTTAGAAAACATACCGAGAATTATTTTTTAAATAAGAATATCTCTATTAAGTTTAGATTTTAATTTATAAAATCTAGTTTCTTTCCAAAAAAAAGTAAAAATCATACCGATAATTAAAAATATATACCCCATATATGAAATAAAATATCCTATAAAGTCATGACTCACATAAAGAATAGTACCTTTTTCATCTGAATTATATCCAGATTGAAAAAATCTAAATCCTTTATAATCAAGAATATTATTCATATATATATTATAATTAATTATTTTGTCTTTCTCAATTATTTGTAATTGACTTTTAAAAGAAGAAGGTTGGGAAGAACCAGGATATTTCTCTAAAATAAATTTTTTTAATTTTACATAAAAAGGAAAGTTTAATATTTTTTGACCATATCTCAGAGAGAGTATTTTTCCCCCTAAATTTATATTGGTTTTTATTAAATTAAAATTTTTTTTTATTAAAAAATTAAATTTTTTAATTTTTTTATTTTTAAAAATTTTTGCTCTTAAAGAAGAAGGATAATTTGAATAATTATAATAATTATTAATAGGGATATAATATATATTTCCGAAAAAAGGAGATTTATCAATAAAAAAATTTAAATTTCTTATTCTATAAAAAGAAGTTAAAATGATTTGTGATATCAAATTCTGATTTATAACTCCAGTTTCTTTTTTTTTCTTATTAAAAATCTCAATTGGAGCTTGAATATAGATTTTATTTCCTTTTTCCCAAAAATTTATAATTCCTTTTACGTGTTTATTAAAACTAAAATATAATCCTCCTATATTTTTAATAGTTCCATCTTTAAGAAAATTATTGTTTGGTTTTCCTTTAAAATAAGTAATAATATTAATATATTTTATTCCAAACTTATCAACTAAGAATATTTCTTTTACATTTTTAATATAATTTTCAATTTGAAAAATTAAATTGTTTTTGTAAAACAAATTTTTTAAAAAAAACCTTTTTTTATAATTTTTATTAAAATTAGATAATATATAATATATATTTGATTTAAGACAATTATTATTATCAGATAAATTTATATTAAAATATTTTTTGTTTGAAATTAAATTATTTGATTTTTCTCCTTCCCGAAGGGACAAAGTTCCATTATATCCAAAATACCTTGATATTACTCCTCCTAAAAAAATAAATATAAATGATATATGAAAAATAAATATTGGCAATTTTTTTTTATTAAAAAATTTATATTTAATTATATTACCAATAAAGTTAATTATTAAAATTAACATGAAAAATTCAAACCATTTAGAATAATAAATAAGAGCTTGTGCAGTTTCTGTTGAAAATTTTTTTTCAATAAAAGTAGCTATTACAAGTAAAATTATATATATTATTATAAGTAATGAAAATACTTTTTGCGTAAAAAAAATTTTTATCATCTCATAAAAATTTGATTTTTAAATTGTTTTAATATAAAAAAAATGTCGAGAATATTAACAGGAATTCAAAGTACTGGGATTCCACATATAGGAAATTTATTAGGAGTAATGCTCCCAACTATTAAAAATAGTAAAACTTCCTTAAAAGAAGTATTTATTTTAATAGCTGATTTACATTCATTTACAAATATAAAATCTATTAAGAATATTAAAAATAATACATATAAAATAGCAGCAGCATGGTTAGCTTGTGGGTTAAAATTAGATAAAGCAATTTTATATAGACAATCAGATATTCCTCAAATAACGGAACTTTTTTGGTTTTTAAATTGTTTTTTTCCTTACCAAAGACTTAAATTATCTCATTCATTTAAATCAAAAAATAATATTAATACTGGACTTTTTACATATCCAATATTAATGGCAGCAGATATATTACTTTTTGACTCAAAAATAGTTTTTGTAGGAAAAGATCAATTACAACATATTGAAATAACTAGAAAAATTGCAAAAAAAATTAATAATCAAATTAAAAATTTATTTTTAATTCCAGAAGCTAAAATTAAAAAAACTTCAATGGCAATTCCAGGAATTGATGGATATAAAATGAGTAAATCTAGAAAAAATACAATAGATATTTTTTCTTCTAAAGAAAAAATAAAAACTCAAATTATGAAAATTCATACAAGTAGTAATTCTACTTTTTCAAAAAAAAATTTAAAAAATGAAATTATATATAATATATATAAATTATTATTTAATAAAAAATATTTTTGTTTATTTGAAAAAAAATTAATGGAGGATCCCTCATATGAAAAAGCAAAAATAAAATTATATAAACATATATTATGTTTTTTTTCTAATGAAAGAAAAAAATTTAATTTTTATATTAAAAATATAAAAATAATAGATTCAATTTTAGAAAAAGGAGCCCAAAAAGCTAGAAAAATAGCAATTAATACTATTAATAAAGTAAGAAGTGTCTTTAATTTAAAGAAAAAGGTTTTTTAATGATACAATAAAATATTGTAAATTATTTATATTATAAAAAAAAAATTATATGCCAAACGGAAAAAAAAGAAAAAGAAAAAAAATAGCGACACATAAAAGAAAAAAAAAAAGTAGATTAAATAGACATAAAAAGAAAAAATAATCTGCGGGTATGGTGAAATTGGTATACACACTAGATTTAGGATCTAGTATCTTTACAGATATGGGGGTTCAAATCCCTTTACCCGCACACAAAACCTGGATGACGAAAATGGTAAACGTACTGAACTCAAAATTCAGGGATTATTATAATCTTGTGGGTTCAAATCCCACTCCAGGTACAAAAATGTTTAAAACATTATGGAATGTGGAAAAAAAAATTATAATATATATATATTATAATAATATATCTTTAATTTTAAAAAAATGTTTATTTAAAATAGGGTTTTCTAAAGAAATTTTATTTTATACATTTTATGCTTTTCCATATTTTTTAATTTTTTTTAAGATTTTTAATAATAAGAAAAAACCAATGAAAAATAAATCTTTTTCTATATTTTTAATATTATCTTTTTTTCTAAATATAACAATTTTTTTTTTAAAAAATTTTAATAAAAATTATTTATCGTTTAAAAATTATTTATCGTTTAAAAATTATTTATCGTTTAAAAATTATTTATCGTTTAAAGATTATTTGTTAATAAAAATATATAATTATCCAAATACATTTATTCCAATTTTTACATTATTAGCACCTTTATGTGAAGAAATTTTTTTCAGAAAAATAATATTAAATGAATTCTTAATTCAGAAGGTTAACCCTATAAAAGCAATTATTTTGTCTTCATTTTTATTTGGTTTCATTCATAATAATCCTATACAATTTATAAGTGGGGTCATTATAGGAATAATAATTGGTATTAATTATGTAATTACTTTTTCTATAAAAAATTGTATAATAATACATTCTTTTAATAATGTTATTTTTATAATTTTTTCTTTTTTATTTTTAATTAAAAATTACTAATTTTCATTAAATTTTCTCCAATTTGGGAAGGTGATTTGACTATAAATATTCCACATTTTTTCATTATTTCCATTTTATAAAAAGCAGTATCATTTTTCTGCCCTATTATAGCTCCAGCATGTCCCATAGTTCTTCCTTTTGGAGCCGTTTGACCAGCAATAAAACTTAAACAAATTTTTTTTTTTTTTTTTAATTTTAAAAATTTGGCAGCATCGATTTCTAATTTTCCTCCTATTTCTCCTATAATAACGATTATATCTGTTTCTGAATCATTTAAAAATTCTGATATAATATATTTCATAGTAGTTCCAATAATAGGATCCCCTCCAATGCCTACAGCCGTAGAGATTCCATATCCTGATTTTACGATTTGATCTGCTGCTTCATAGGTAAGAGTTCCTGATTTAGATACAATTCCTACTTTTCCTTTTTTAAAAATAAATCCTGGCATTATTCCTACTTTTGCTTCATTAGGGGTAATAATGCCCGGACAATTTGGACCTATTAAAATAGTTTTTTTTTTCAAATTAATATAATTTTTTATTTTGATCATATCTGATCTAGGAATTCCTTCCGTTATACATACTATAATTTTTATTCCTGAATCTATTGATTCAATAATTGCATCATAGGCATATCTAGGTGGAACAAAAATTATACTAACATTAGCATTTAATGCTTTTACTGCTTCTTCTACTGTATTAAAAATTGGTTTTCCTAAAAATTTTTTTCCTCCTTTACCTGGAGTAACTCCTCCAATTATAGGGGTTCCATAATCTATCATTTGCTGAGAATGAAAAGATCCTTCTTTTCCTGTAAATCCTTGTACTATTATTTTAGAAAATTTATTAATTAAAATACTCATTTGTTAGAGACAAAATTTAATTTTTTATATATTTTTATCTATTAATTAAATTTTTCATTTTTAATGAAGAGAACTTATCAACCTTCTAATATTAGAAGATTAAATAATCATGGGTTTAGAAAAAGAATGAGTAGTAAAAATGGAAGAAAATTATTAGCGAGAAGAAGAAAAAAAAAAAGAACCTTCCTTACTCCAAAAAAAATTAAAAAATTTTAAAAAATTGTTTTATGGTTCTGGACAAAAAATTTGTTAATTTAAAACCTAAATGGTTACATGGAAAATTTCCACTAGGAAAAAATTATAATAATATTCTTAAATTATCAAATAATATAAATACTATTTGTAATAGTGGTAGTTGTCCTAATATAGGACAATGTTGGGGAAAAGGAGTAGCTACTTTTATGATATTAGGAAATATTTGTACAAGATCCTGTAAATTTTGTGGCATCAAAACTGGCAAACCCCAAAAAATTGATTTTGAAGAACCCAAAAAAGTTGCTCATTCAATAAAAATTTTGAATATTAAACATGCAGTAATTACATCAGTAGATAGAGATGATTTAAAAGATATGGGAGCCATTATATGGGTTAAAACAATAAAAGCTATAAAAAATTTAAATGAGAATTTAACATTAGAAACATTAATTCCTGATTTTAAAGGAAGAAAAGATTTAATCAATCTTATTCTAAATGAAAAACCAGAAGTAATATCACATAATATAGAAACTGTACGTAGATTAACTAAAAAAGTTCGAGTTCAAGCTAAATATGATCGTAGTATTAATGTATTAAAATACATAAAATTAAAAAGTAATATAAGAACCAAAACTGGAATAATGTTAGGATTAGGGGAAACTGAAGAAGAAGTAATCCAAACTTTAAAAGATAGTAAAAAAGCTAAAATAGATATTATTACTATTGGACAATATTTATCTCCTTCTATTAAACATTTACCTGTAAAAAATTTTATTCATCCTTTTCTTTTTAAAAAATATGAAAAAATTGCATTAGATATGGGTTTTTTATATGTAGAAAGTGGCCCCTTAGTAAGATCTTCTTATAATGCATATAAACATATATTATAAATTAAATGACTAAACTAGTTTCTATAGTAGGACGTTCTAATGTTGGAAAATCAACACTTTTTAATCGGTTAATAGGATATAAAAAATCTATAGTTAATTCTAAAAGTGGCGTTACTAGAGATAGAAATTATGGGTTTTGCAATTGGAATGGAATAGATTTTTGTTTAATAGATACTGGAGGTTATACTAATAAATTTAATAATATTTTTGATAAAAAAATTTGTGAACAATTTTTTTTTGCATTAGAAGAATCAGATCTTATACTTTTTTTAGTAGATCCCAGTAATAAAATTTTAGAAATTGATTACGAAATTTCAAAAATTTTACATAAATTAAAAAAAACTATTTATTTAGTAATCAACAAAATTGATCTTTTAAAGAAGAAAGAAAATATTTCAGAGTTTTTTAAACTTGGTTTTTCAAAAAAATATTGTATTTCTTCTATTAATGGAGCTGGAACAGGAGAGTTATTAGATTCAATTGTTGAAATATTTAAAAATACTGAAACTGATTTGTTTGTTAAAAAAAAAAATCAGTTTATCCCCAAACTAGCTATAGTAGGACGTCCTAATGTTGGAAAATCAACATTAATAAATACACTTTTAAAGAAAAATCAGAATATTGTTTCTAATATTTCTGGAACAACAAGAGATAGTTTAGAAGTGTTTTATAAAAAATTTGGAATTGAATGTATATTAGTAGATACTGCTGGAATTAGAAAAAAAAAGAAAATAAAAGAAAATATAGAATTTTATTCTGTAATGAGAGCCATTAAATCCATTAAAAATTCCGATGTATGTCTCCTTTTAATAGATAGTATATCTGGAATGGAATCTCAAGATCTTAAGATTTTTAAAATTATTGAAAATAATAATAAAGGAATTATTTTATTAATAAATAAATGTGATTTAATTAAAAATAAATTTTTAGAAAAAATTTTTAAAAAAAAAATTAAAAAAATAATAGCTCCTTTTAAGGATGTTCCTATATTTTTTACTTCATCTTATAAAAAAAAAAATTTAATTAAATCTCTAAAAACTGCAATTAAAATTGCATTTAAATTAAAATTAAAAATAAAAACCAGTTTACTAAATAAAATTATGTTACCTATTATAAATAAATATCCTCATCCATTAATAAATGGAAAACCAATTACAATAAAATATTGTAGTCAATTACCAACATATAATCCTCAATTTATATTTTTTTCTAATTATCCCAATTTAATAAAAAAATCATATAAAAGATTTATAGAAAAAAAATTAAGAGAAAAATTTAATTTTACTGGAATTCCAATAAAAATTTTATTTCGACTTAAATAAACCTCCTCCCCGTTGATTTTATTTGATTTTATGGGGGAAAAAAAATAGAAAAATGTTTTCATTGTGGCAACAAATGTATTACTAACAAAATATGTTTTAATAAATTTTTTTTTTGTTGTGACGGATGTCTTACAATTTATAATTTAATTGAGAAATCTAATTTAAAAAAATTTTATGAATTAAATAAAAATCCAGGTTTTTCTCCGGAAACAGAAAAAAAATATAATTTTTCTTTTTTAGATACAAAAACTATTTTTAGTAAAATAGTTTCTTTTTCTGATAAAAATTTTACCATAGTAAGGTTTACTATTCCATCAATTCATTGTAGTTCTTGTATTTGGCTTTTAGAAAATTTAAACAAATTAGAAAAAAAGATTATAAATTCAACAGTAAATTTTACTAAAAAAAGTATTTATATAACATATAAAAATTCAGGTTATAAACTAAGTGATTTAGCTAAACTTCTCACTAAAATTGGGTATAAACCATCAATTACTTATGGTAATTTTAATTCCATTCCTATTTATAATAGGAATTTTTTTGTATATAAAATAGTTATTTCTTTTTTTTGTTTTGGGAATATAATGCTTTTATCATTTCCTGAATATTTAGGATCTAATAGGGATGAATGGTTTAGAACCCATAATACTTTTTTCAGATTAATAATGTTTTTTCTTTCTCTACCTATAATTTTTTTTTCATCTATTGATTATATTCAATCTGCTTTTTTAGGATTAAAAAATAAATCTTTAAATATCGATTTTTCTATTTCTCTAGGAATTTTAGTCTTATATTTTAGAAGTCTATATGAAATAATATCTAATATTGGAAGTGGATATTTTGATAGTCTTTCTGGATTAGTTTTTTTTCTTCTTTTAGGAAAATTTTTACAATTAAAAACTTATAAATATTTATCATTTGATAATAATTATCAATATTTTCTTCCCATTTATAGTACTAAATTAATAAATAATTTAGAAAAAAATATTCTTATTTCTAATCTTAAAAAAGGAGATTTTATCATTATAAAAAATGAAGAAATTATCCCAGCAGATTCAATTTTGATAGAAGGATTAGCTATTATAGATAATAGTTTTATAACAGGAGAATCTAATATTAAATCTAAAAAATTAGGTGATTATATTTATGCTGGAGCTAAACAAAAAGGGGGAAGAATTAAACTCAAAATAGTAAAAGATGTAGATAAAAGTTATCTTCATAATTTATGGATTAATGAAGCTTTTAGAAAGAAAAAAAATATTATTAATACTAAACTAAATTTAATTAGTAAATATTTTACTTTATTTATACTAATAATTTCTGTCATTTCAGGAATTTTTTGGTATTTTAAAAACGTCAATAGAGTATTTGAAATAATTTCTTCTATATTAATAGTTGCTTGTCCCTGTGGAGTTGCTTTATCTCCTTCTTTTATTTTTGGAAATGTTATCCATATTTTAGGAAAAAAAGGCTTTTATATAAGAGATATTTCTTCTATAGAACAAATTTATAAAATTACATCTCTAATTTTTGATAAAACAGGTACTATTACTGAATTGGAAAAATCAAATATTAAATTTATTGGCCCCAAACTTGAATTGAATAAAAAATTAAAAATAATTTCATTATTAAAAAATTCCAATCATCCTTTATGTAAAATTATTTCTAATAAATTATCAAATTTAAATGAAACTGAATTAGTCACTAATTTTGAAGAAAGTCCAGGAAAAGGAATAAAAGGATTAGTAAATGGTATCGAAATAAAAGCAGGCAAATCAAATAATTCTTTAAGTTCAGATAATTTTAAAAATGAAAAAAAAACGACTAAAGTTTCTATATCTTTTGATAAAAAAAAAATAGGGTATTTTTTAGTTAAAAATTTTTATCGGAAAAATTTAAAAAAGATATTTAAATTTTTAGGTAAAAAATATAAAATATTAATTTTATCAGGAGATAATGATAAAGAAAAAAAATATTTAAAATCTTTATTACCAGCTAAAAGCAAATTATATTTTTTTCAAAGTCCAATGGATAAATATAAGAAAATTAAAAATCTTCAAAAAATTGGAGAAAAAGTTTTAATGTTTGGAGATGGAATTAATGATTCTATAGCTTTAAAACAAAGTGATATAGGAATAGTTATCTCCAATAATCAAAGTTTTTGTCCAAATTGTGATATAATAATGGATGCTAGTTCTTTTGATAAAATTCCAATTTTTTTTAAATATTCTAATATTAGTTCTAAATTAGTTAGAATAAGTTTTGTTATAAGTATAATATATAATCTTTTGGGATTATCATTTGCTATAACTGGAAATTTAACCCCCATTATAGCTGCTATTTTAATGCCTTTAAGTTTTATATCAGTACTAATCTTTTCTTTATTATCTACTTGGATAACGGCTTATAAATTAAAAATAAATTTATAAATTTGGAGATATTAATCTTAATGATATTAATAAGTTTAATTATAGAAATTATATTTTTAATATTATTTTTTATTAATGCAATTAATAATCAATTTGAGGATTATGAATCAAATTCTATCAGAATTTTAATAGATGAAAATGAAGGAGGTAGAAAGAGAAGGAAAGAAAGAGAAAGAGAAAGAGAAGGAAAGATGGTTTAAAATAGAAAAATTCTATTATGATAATAATATTGTCAAAGCTTTTTTATATGCTACAATTTTTTGGGCTTTTACAGGGTTTTTAGTAGGTATAATTCTTTCTTTAATGCTTTTTTCTCCAAATCTCCCAGAGATTTTTTTTGGACATAATCTCAAATATGAAAATGGAATAATGGGATTTGGGAGGTTAAGAATGATACATACAACAACGGTTATATTTGCATTTATAGGAAATATAATTTTTACCGGTTCTTATTATTCTTTACAACGTTTATTAAAATCAAGAATGTATAGTGATCTATTAAGTTGGATCCATTTTTGGGGGTGGCAAATATTCATTCTGTTATCTTGGATTACCTTTTTCTTAGGAATAAATACTAGTAAAGAATATGCAGAACATGAATGGCCATTAGATATAATGATATGTATCATCTGGATTATTTATGGAATAAACATGATTGGAACCATTATGAAAAGAAGAATAAAACATATATATGTCTCTATATGGTTTTTTATTGGCACATGGGTAAGTGTAAGTATACTTCATATATTTAATAATCTTGAATTACCTATATCTTTTTTTTCTTTAAAAAGTTATTCTATTTATGCTGGAGTTCAAGATGCATTAGTCCAATGGTGGTATGGTCATAATGCTGTTGCATTTATTTTAACTACCCCTATATTAGGATTAATGTATTATTTTGTTCCTAAAGCTTCTGGTCAACCTATTTTTTCATATAAATTATCAATTATTCATTTTTGGTCATTAATCTTTATATATATTTGGGCCGGTCCTCATCATTTAATTTACACTGCTCTTCCTGCATGGGCTCAAATGTTAGGCACTATATTTTCAATTATGTTAATTGCTCCATCCTGGGGAGGAATGTTAAATGGTTTATTGACCTTAAAAGGAACTAAAATAAATAAAAATCATATATTAAAATATTTTGTTTTATCTCTTACTTTTTATGGTATTGCCACTTTTGAAGGCCCAATGCTGGCTACTAAAAAATTAAATGCTATAGCTCATTTTACTGATTGGATCATTGCACATGTTCATATAGGAACTTTAGGATGGAATGGATTTATGGCTTTTGGAGTAATTTATTGGTTAGTAGAAAAATTATGGAATACTAAAATTTATTCTAAACTCTATGCTAATATCCATTTTTTTCTAGGTACTTTAGGTATATTGGTTTATGTGATTCCAATGTATTGGAGTGCAATAAGACAATCAAAAATGTGGAAACAATTTAATGAGGATGGATCCCTTACCAATAAAAATTTTGTAAAATCTGTTATTTCTATAATTCCTTATTATAAAATAAGATTTATTGGAGGCTTATTATATATGTTAGGAATGATCTTTATGATCTATAATATATATAAAACAATAAAAAAAGGAGATTTTATTAAAAATGAAGCTTGCAAATCAATTACTGATTCAAAAAAAGAATTTGAAGTAGAAACTTTTCATAATTGGTTAGAAAAAAAACCAATAACATTTTTTTTACTATCTTTAATAGTAGTTTCTATTGGGGGCATTGTAGAAATTATACCTAATATGATAATAAAATCCAATACTCCTACATTAACTAGTGTTAGACCATATACCCCTCTTGAATTAGAAGGTAGAGATTTATACATTAGAGAAGGATGTAATGGATGTCACTCTCAAATGGTACGGCCATTTAGGGATGAAGTAGTTCGTTATAGAGAATATTCTAAAGCTGGGGAATTTGTCTATGATCATCCATTTTTATGGGGCTCTAAACGTTCTGGCCCGGATTTAGCTAGAGAAGGAGGCAAAAATCCTAGTTCATGGCATTTTAAACATATGTATGACCCAAGATCTACATCTCCAGGATCTATTATGCCAAGATATCCATGGTTAATATATAGAAAATTAGATAAATCTAAAACATTATTAAAAATGAAAGTAATGAAAAAACTAGGAGTTCCTTATTTAGAAAAAGATATAGAAAATGCATATAATTATCTTGATAGACAAGCTGGGTTAATAGAAAAAGAAATTTATAAAGAATCTCCGGAAATAAAACAACAGATAAATTTTCAAAAAAAAGTTTATGGAAAAAAATTCTTTCCTTTAAAAGAAAGAGAAATAATTGCAATTATATCATATTTACAAAGATTAGGAAAAGATATACAAGGAATAGATTAGAGTAATTTTATGTTAAGAAAATTATTTTTTTCATTAATTATTATAATTTTTATTTTTTATGTTTTTTTAGAATGTGATTTTGATTATCTGAAACATCCATTATCAATATGGATTTATATAATATCATTATTATTAATAATAATATCTTCTTTTTTAGAAGAAATATTTAAAAATCAATTATCAAAAAAAAAGTTAAAAAAGTTTCAGAGTTATGAAAAAAAAATAAAAACAATAAATCATGGGTTTGATGGAATTTTAGAATTAGATAATAAAATTCCTAAATGGTGGCAACAACTTTTTTCTATTACAATAGTAATTTCTATTATATATTTTTGTTCTTTTTTTTTTACAAATTTTGCAAATCCACAATTTGAATATAAAAGAGCCTATAAAAATCAATTAAAAAAAATAAAAGAATTTGAAAAAAAACAACCCCAAGCTAGTATAGAAACTGTAAAATTTGATAAAAAATTTATTAATGACGGAAAAAAACTTTTTAATGAAAATTGTGCAACTTGTCATAATATAGATGGAGGAGGAAATATAGGCCCAAATTTAACAGATGATTATTGGATAAATCATAAAGAAAAAACTCTTATAAAAAATGTATTTTCTATAATATGGAATGGGAGTAAAAATAATAAAGTTATGAGGGCGTTTGGTGCTTCAGGAGAAATAAAAGGCAATGATATTCAAAAATTATCTAGTTATATTTATTTTATAAATAAAAACAACAACAAACCAAAAAATCCCAAATTTCCAGAAGGAGACAAAATTATTTTGGAATAATTAAAAACTGTAAATTAAAAACTGTAGGACATGAAAATTAACTATAAAATAGTAGTTTTTTCCCTTTTATTTGTATTTCTAACTTTTAATAGTTATTTTTTGTTAAGAAAACAATCAATTAAGAGTGAATTAATTTCAAAGAAATATTATGAAGAAGAAATAAATTTTCAAAAAAAAATAGATAGTAAAAAAAATGCTAAATTTTTAAAAAATAAAATAAAATTTAAAATTTCCAAAAAAGGAATTCACATTGTTTTTCCAAAAGAAAAAAATTATTTAAATTTAAATATTAATTATTCTTTAATTAGATATTCTAATAGTTTATTAGATAATAATAATTCAATGAATACAAAAAATAATTATTTCATAATTATTTCATCTAAAACATTAAAAAAAGGTAATTATAATCTTCTATTAAGATGGATTGTTAATAACAAAGAATTTTTAATCGAAAAAGATATAATATGGAAAAACTAAATTGTTCATATATTTCTCTAGGATTTTTATTGGGAATAATTAGTAGTATTCATTGTTTTAGTATGTGTGGCCCTCTAACCTTTTTTTTTTTAAAATTAAAATTAAAAAAAAACTTTAACAATTTTAACTATCAAATAGGGAGAATGATTTCCTATATTTTATTAGGATATATATTTGGAACAATAGGATATCGATTGAATTTAATAGGATATCAAAAAAAAACTTCCTTATTTTTAGGTGGGAATATAATATTTTCATCTTTGATGAAAAGAAATCATTTAATAATTAAAAATCCATTATATTTTCTTTTAAAGAAATTAATTTTTTTAAAAAAAAATTTTTTCTTCTTAAAAGGATTATTTAATGGATTGATACCATGTAGTATAGTTTATATAGCTATTAGTCTAGCTATTTCTAGAGGGAATAGTTTGTTGGGAGGAATATTTATGTTTTATTTTGGATTAGGAACAGTTCCTATGATGTTTACTTTATTTAGTATAAAAAATTTGCTAATTTTTAATTTAAAAAAAATATTATTAAATAATATAACATTATTGAAAATAATAATGGGATTTATTTTATTAATTCGTGGATTAGGAATTCTAGATTTTTCTCCTAAACTTATTAAAACTTCTGGCAAAAGATAGAGGAGAGTTGCCGGAGGGGTTAACGGAACAGTTTGCTAAACTGTCAGCATTTTGCTTCGTGAGTTCAAATCTCACACTCTCCGCCCCGGGATGTAGCGTAGGTTGGTTATCGCGCCTGGTTTGGGACCAGGAGGTCGTAGGTTCGAATCCTATCATCCCGACAGGGTCACGTAGCTCAATGGAGAGAGCAACTGCCTTCTAAGCAGTAGGTTACAGGTTCAAATCCTGTCGTGATCACGAAATGAGTGTATTATAAAGTATTATAATGGTAAAAGTCCTACACTTTAGAAGTAGTTCATTAGTTGATAGTGAATCATTAAAAAAAATATGTACATTTTTAAAAAAAAATCCAAAGAATATAAAATATGTTATAATTATATCTGCTTTCTATCATATTACAGATGATTTAATAAAATGTGGAAAATTAGCTTCTAAAAAAAAGAAAGATTATAAAAAAATCTTAAAATTAATAGAATATAAACATATTAATATAATTAATGAATTATTTAATTTAAAAAAAAAAAGTTGTCTAATTAGTAATTTAAAAAAAAATATAAATAAATTAGAAAATATCTGTGATGGAATTTTTCAAGTAGAAAAGTTATCAATATTTTCATTAGAAAATCTAATAAGTTTTGGAGTTTTAAATTCGTCTTATTTAATAGCAGAAAAAATTAAAGAATTTGATTTAAAAGTAAAATTTAAAGATAGTAGAAAATTAATTTTAACAGATTATGAATCTGGATGTTCCAAAATTGATTTAAAAAAAAGTTATTATAACTTAATAAATTTTTTTAAAAAAGAAAAATCACAATATATTATTTTTCCAGGAATAATAGCTTTTTCATCAGAAATAACTCCATTAGAAAGAGGGGGAGCAGATTATATAGCAGGTATTGTTGCCTCGTCATTAAAAGCAGATTTATTAGAAATATGTACTAATGTAAATGGAATAATGACTGCCAATCCTAAATTAGTCTCACAAGCTTATACTATAAGAAATATATCTTCTGAAGAAGCAATGGAATTATCTCATTTTGGAGCAAAAATAATATCTCCTACTACTATACAACCAGTGATAGAAAAAAATATTCCTATAAAAATTAAAAGTCTTTTTGAAAAAAAAGAAACTTATATAGAAAGAATAAATTTTTTTAAAAAAAAACCTAAACCTGTAACAGGAATTTCTGGAATTAAACAAATATCATTAATAACATTAGAAGGAAGTGGAATGGTAGGATTTTTAATTCCTGGTTTTTCTAAAAGACTTTTCAAAAAACTTTCAGAAGAAAAAATAAATGTAATATTTATTACCCAAAGTTCCTCAGAATATTCTATTGCTGTAGGAATTCATGAAAAAGATGTTTTAAAAGCTAAATTAGTTATAGATAATGAATTTTACATAGAAATATCTAATAAGAAGATAAAACCTCTTTCGATAGAAAGAGATTTATGTATTATAGCACTTGTTGGAGAAAAAATGAAAAATATGCATGGAACAAGTGGAAAAATTTTTAGTGCTTTAGGAAAAAATAGGATTAATATCAGAGCAATAGCTCAAGGTTCCACTGAAAAAAATATTTCAGTTGTTATAAACAAAACAGATTTTAAAAAAGCAATAAATATTTTACATGAAGAATTTTTTGAAAAAAAAAATAAACAAATAAATTTGTTTCTAATAGGATTAGGAAAAGTTGGAAGTAATCTTTTAGATCAGATCTATAAGCAAAAAAATTATTTAAAAAAAGAATTTAAATTGAAATTAAGAGTAATTGGGTTAGCAAATAGTAAAAAAATGATCTTTAAAAAAGATGGAATCGATATAAAAAAATATAAATATTATCTTGATAAGATGTCATATGAAATGGATTTAAAAAAATTTATGGAAATAATGTATGAAATTAATTTTAGAAATAGTCTTTTTGTTGATAATACAGCCAATATAAATATTGCTATGATCTATGAAAATTTTTTAAAAAAAGGAATAGGTGTTATTACATGTAATAAAATAGCATGTTCATCAACTTATGATTATTATAAAAAACTTAAAGAATTATCAATAAATTTTAATGCTCCATTTTTGTTTGAAACTAATGTAGGAGCTAGTTTACCTGTAATTAGTACACTGAATGATTTAATCAATAGTGGGGATAAAATCTATAAAATAGAAGCAGTACTTTCTGGGAGTTTAAATTTTATTTTTAATAAATTTCTTGAAAAAAAAAATTTTTTTGAAGTGGTAAAAGAAGCACAAAATTCTGGATATACAGAACCAGATCCAAGGATAGATCTTAGTGGAATAGATGTAATGAGGAAAATATTAATTTTAGCACGTGAATGTGGATCTAATCTAGAATTAGAAAATATATATAAAAAAAATTTCTTACCTGAAGAATGTTTAAATTCTACATCAATAGATCATTTTTATAATCTATTAAAAAAATATAATAATTATTTTAATGAAATACGTGAAAAAACTGTGAAAAAAGGAAAAAAATTACGTTTTATAGCTAAATATGAAAATGGAAATGCATATGTAGGGTTACAATCAATAAAAGTGGATCATCCATTTTTTAACCTGGAAGGAAAAGATAATATGGTATTATATAATACCCAAAGATATAGTGAACAACCTTTAATTATAAAAGGTGCAGGTGCAGGTGCAGAAGTTACTGCATCTGGAGTATTATCAGATATAATTAAAGCTAGTAAATCTTAAAATGAAGAAAATAAAAATTATTGCTCCAGCAACTATAGCAAATATAGTTTGTGGATTTGATGTGTTAGGCTTAGCAGTAAATATTCCTAATGATGAAATTATAATGAAAAAATCATATTCCCCTGGAATAAGAATAAATAAAATTTATGGAGCAAAATTATCTAAAAAAATAAAAAAAAATGTAATTAGTCTTGCATTACAAGCATTATTAAAAAAATATAAAAAATCAAATATAGGATTTGAGATAGAAATTTATAAAAATATCCAACCAGGAAGTGGTATAGGTTCTAGTGCAGCTAGTGCCGCAGGCATTGTAGTAGGAGCCAATTATTTATTAGGAAATCCTTTTAATAAAATTGATTTAATTAAATTTGCTATGGAAGGAGAAAGATTAGCTGGAGGAGTTCCTCATGCAGATAATGTAGCTCCAGCTATTTTTGGAGGAATAACCTTAATTAGAAGTTATAAACCTTTAGATATAATTTCTTTGCGTTCTCCAGAGAATATTTGGGTAAGTATTATACATCCTCAAATAGAAATAAAAACCTCTGATGCTAGAGAACTTTTAAAACAGCAAATTTTAATGACTGAGGCAATTCCCCAATTGGGGAATTTAGCTGCTTTAATAGCAGGATTATATAAAAAAGATTATAACCTGATAAGTAGATCATTAAATGATGTTATAGTAGAACCTATACGTGCTATATTAATACCAGCTTTTAATGAATTAAAAATAAAATGTAAATCAATAGGTGCATTGGGAGGAGGAATTTCTGGTTCTGGACCTTCTGTCTTTATGTTAAGTAAAGGAAAAAACAAAGCAGAATTAGTATCTAATGTAATGGAAAATATTTATTCGAAATTAGAATTAAAATATAAAATATATACTTCTTCTATTAAAAAAACTGGAATTGTATATTATGAATTGAATTAAAAATTTAATAAATGCTGTATAAAAGTTTAAAAAATAATAAATATATAGCTTCTTTTAAAGAAGCTGTTTTATTTGGACAAAGTCCAGATAAAGGGTTGTATTTTCCTGAAAAAATCCCTTTATTAGAAAAGAAATTTTTTAAAAATATTTCAAATTTTGAGGTAAATGATTTAATGATGGAAGTAATTAAACCATTTATTGGAAATGAAATTCCATATAAAGAATTATTAAATATTATTTCTAATACAGTAAATTTTAAAATAAATCTTAAAAAAATTTATGAAAATTTTTTTTCATTAGAGTTATTTTTAGGACCTACTATGGCTTTTAAAGATATAGGAGTAAAATTTTTATCAGGGTGTATAAAATATTTCTGTAAACAAATTAAAAAAAATATTATAATCCTTACTGCTACTTCTGGAGATACAGGAGCTGCGGTAGCCAATGCTTTTAATAAAATTGATGGTGTAAAAGTAGTAATATTATATCCTTCTTCAAAAATAAGTTTTTTACAAGAAAAACAGATAACAACATTAGGGGATAATATCTTAGCTTTAGAAATAAAAGGAAATTTTGATGATTGTCAATTGTTAGCAAAAAAAGCTTTTTATGACGAAAAAATACGTAAAAAATTATTTTTAACCTCAGCCAATTCTATTAATATTGCACGTTTACTATCTCAAATATTTTATTATTTTTTGTGTTATAAACTTTTATTTAAAAAAAAAAACAATGAAAAAATAATTTTTTCTATTCCTAGTGGAAATTTTGGAAATATATGTGCAGGATTAATAGCATTTAAAATGGGATTACCAGTAAAACATTTTATTGCAGCTACAAATATAAATGACACCGTTCCCAGATTGTTAAAATCTGAAATTTATAACCCATATCCTACAAAAGAAACAATTTCTAATGCTATGGATATAGCTGATCCCAATAATTTTAGTAGGATAATGTATATGTTTAAACATGTAAAAAATATTAAAAAAATTTTTTCTGCATATTCTTTTTCGGATCAAGAAACAATTAATATAATTAAATTTATATGGGAGAAATATAAATATATGATGGATCCACATGGAGCAATTGGGTATTTAGGGTTAAAAAAATTTTATTTTGATAAAAAAAATTTTAATTATAAAAATATTTTTTTAGCCACAGCATCTCCAGTAAAATTTTTAGAGAAAATAAATAAAAAATTATCTGATCAAATTTTATTAAATGAAAAAGTGAAAAAACTTTTAAAAAAAACTAAAAAAAGTATAAAATTGAGTAATGAATATGAAAATTTTAAAAATTGGTTATTAACTAGTAATTTAGATTATAAAAGATGACCAACCCCCATTAAAAATGTATATAATATATTTATATAGATATTTATATTAAACTCATAATTAAACTCTTTATGATTCTTAATCTTAAGAATTATTCTTAAATGCCTAATTGTAGGTATTATTAATATAATAAAAAGATATTGGGATATACTTTTATAAGTTAAAAAAACATATAATATACTTAAAAGAAAAGGGACTATCATTAAAAATATATGATATATTTTAGCTTTTTTTAGTCCTATCCTCACAGGAAGTGTATATTTCCCATTTTTATTATCATTATCAATATCTCTCATATTATTAATATTAAGAACTGAGACAGTTAAAAAGCCTAAAGAAATACCTAATAACAGAATTTCTTTATTTAAAAAATGATTATATAAATAATAATTTCCTTCTAAAGAAATTAGACCAAAAAAAAGAAATACAGATAAATCTCCTAAACCTTTATATCCATATGGATTTTTTCCTATAGTATAGGTAATAGCAGAATAGATACATAGAATAATTCCAATTAAAAATAATAAAATTCTATATGAAAACTTTTCATTAAAAGAAAAAAACAATAAAATTATATTTGAAAAAAATGATAAACAACTAATTATTATTAATGCTAATTTAATTTTCTTTTTAGAAAGAATTCCTGATTGTATTGTTCTTTTAGGACCAATTCTGGTTATATTATCTGTGCCTTTGATGCAATCACCATAATCATTTGCAATATTAGATAATATTTGAAGAAATATAGAAGTAAATGATGACCATATAAAAATATCTCTATTAAATAGATTTTTTTTTGAAAAAAAAATAAAAGTACTTAAAATTAAACCAGATAAAGACAAAGGTAATGTTTTTAACCTAAAAGCATATATCCAATTATATATTTCTAACATTAAATAAAATTTAAAAATTTTTTTAAATCAATTAATTTTTCAATATTTTTTTTTATTTCTAATATTAGAATTCTTTTTTGAATCATACTATCTCTAAATCTAATTGTTACACAATTATCTTTGATACTATCATAATCTATTGTTATACAAAGAGGAGTTCCTATTGCATCTTGTCTTCTATATCTTTTTCCAATTGAATCTTTTTCATCATAAATTAATGAATAATCTAATTTTAATCTTTTAAAGATTTTTTTCCCTATCACAATCAATTGTTTATCTTTTACTAAAGGTAAAATAGCTGCTTTTATTGGAGCCAGAATATAAGGGAGTTTTAATACTATTCGTTTAGTATTATTTTTTAATATTTCTTCTTTTAAAGAAGAAGAAAATATAGCTAAAAACATCCTATCTAAACCCAAAGAAGTTTCTATAATATAAGGTCTATAACTTATATTTTTTTTAATATCAAAATATCTTATTTTTTTTTTAGAAAAAATTTCATGATTTTTAATATCAAAATCTGTACGGGAATGAATTCCTTCTAATTCTTTAAATCCAAAAGGAAATTTAAATTGAATATCACAAGCATATTGAGAATAATGTGCAAGTTTATCATGATTATAAAATCTATAGTTTTTTTTTTTAAATCCTAAAGATAAATGCCATTTTAACCTATATTCTTTCCAGTAATCATACCATTTTCCTTCTTCTCCAGGAGAAAGAAAAAATTGCATTTCCATTTGTTCAAATTCTCTCAATCTAAACAAAAACTGTCTAGCTGTTATTTCATTTCTAAATACTTTTCCTATTTGGGCAATTCCAAAAGGAATTTTAATTTTACTTGTTTTTTTTACATTTAAAAAATTTATAATGCTACCTTGAGCAGTTTCAGGTCTTAGATAAATTTTTTTTTCATTATATATATTTTTTATATATACAATAAACATTAAATTTAATTTATAAAAATTAAAACAATTTTTATATTTTTTTGAAAAAAAATTTATTTTTTTTAAAAAATTTTTTATTTCTAAAATTTTATTTGAATTTAAACAATTTTCTATATATGAAAATATATTTTTTTTAAATTCTTTTTTAAAAAGATTTAATTGGTTGGGAAATTTAATTGTCATTCCCGAATTGTTTTTTAAAAACCAATTATAATCATTAATTTTTTCTAAAAACTCTTCTATTAAAAGATCAAGACGATAACTTTTTTTTGTTTTTTCATTATATAATATTATATCATTAAATTCATCTATATGTCCAGAAGCTTTCCAAACTTTATTATGCATAAAAATACTAGATTCTATTCCAACTATATTTTCATGGAATTGGGTCATTGATTTCCACCAATATTCTTTAATATTATTTTTTAAAGATATTCCATATTGACCATAATCATAAACAGCTTTTAATCCATCATATATTTCACTAGACGGAAAGATAAAGCCGTAAGATTTTGCATGTGAAATAATAAATTTTAATTTTTTATCATCTTTTTCCATTTCTCTTATTATATTTTGCTTTCATTCTTTTTTACAGTGTATAAAGTTTTTTTTCTTCAAAAGATCCTCTTTAGATTCTAAATTTTTTTCATCTAAAATACAACAATTTACTGGACAAACCGAGGCACATTGAGGTTCATCAAAAAATCCTAAACATTCTGTACATTTTTCTGTAACTATAAAATAGTAATCATATTTTATAGGTTCTTGTAAACAATTAACATCCATTTTTATTCCTAATTTATTAATAAATTTTCCTTTTAGGTTGGTGCCTTCTGAAAAAGACCATTTTTTAGATCCTTCATAAATAGCCTTATTAGGACATTCGGCTTCACAAGCACCACAATTAATACATTTTTCTGTTATTTTTAATGACATTTATTTTAGCTTTTTTTCCTTTTAACTTTCTAAAGTAATAAATTTTAGATTTTCGGACTTTCCCTTTTTTATTTATATCTATTTTTTTTATTGAAGGTTGATTAATACTAAATATTTTTTCTACACCTATTTCTCCACTAATTTTACGTACAGTAAAAGTATAATTAAGAAAATTGCCTTGAATTTTAATTATTACTCCTTTAAAGGATTGTAATCTTTTTTTTTCTCCTTCCATTATTTCATAATGAACCGTTATTTGATCTCCAGAATTTAATTTTAATAGATAAAATTTATTTGGGTTATATTTATTATCTACATAATTTTTTAGATTATTCATAATAAAAATTTTGTTATATTAGAAATATAATTAAATCAAATAAAATAAAATAAAAAATGAATTTTTTTTCGAAAATATTAAATTTTTTTTGGGGTAAAAAAAAAGAGAGAGATTTAAAAAATCTTAAAGAAGAATTCAATAAAATTCGTGTTTTTGAAAAAAAAATTAATTCCATTTCTAATGAGGAATTAAGAGAAAAAACTTTTTATTTCAAAAAATATATAAAAGAAAAAACAAAATTTATTTCGGATAAAATATCTCTCTTACAAAAGAAGTTAATTTCTATTTATAAAAAGAATAAAAATTATAAAGTTTTTTCTATTGAAGAAATTAAAAAAGAAAAATCAATATTGAAAGAATTAAAAATTCTTAATTCTAATCTTTCTAAAGAAGAAGAAAAAATATTATTAGAATTACTTCCAGAAGCATTTGCAGTAGTAAAAGAAACCGCTAAAAGATTTAAAGAAAATAAAAAAATAATAGTTAATTCTAATAAATTAGATTATCTACTTTCTAAAAGTAGATCTTATTTAAAATTAAAAAAAGGAAAAACTATTTGGAAAACTAAATGGAGTTATAGTGGAAAAAAGTGTAGATGGGATATGATCCATTATGATGTTCAATTAATTGGAGGAATTGTATTACATCAAGGAAAAATAGCAGAAATGTATACAGGGGAAGGAAAAACTTTAGTGGCTACTTTACCTATTTATTTAAATGCTCTTTCTGGAAGAGGAGTTCATGTAGTAACTGTAAATGAATATTTAGCTAAACGTGATAGTGAATGGATGGCACCTATTCTAGAATTTCATGGTATAACTGTCGATTGTATTGATCTATATTCAGCCAATTCATATTTCCGTCGAAAAGCCTATGAAGCAGATGTTACATATGGGACAAATAATGAATTTGGATTTGATTATTTACGTGATAATATGGTTGTTTCATATAAACAATTAATACAAAAAGAATTAAATTATGCCATCATAGATGAAGTAGATTCTGTTTTAATAGATGAAGCCCGTACTCCATTAATAATATCTTCATCTGAATCTTCATCTACCAAAATTAATTATTCTTTTTCGTTGTTTAAAACAACAATAAAAAAAATTATTAATAAACAACTTTATGCTTTAAATAAGTTTTTAAATTTGGCCCGTAAAAAAATTTTATTTGGAAATAAAGAAGAAGGTGGGGGAAATCTTTTTAAAGTTTATAGAGGGTTGCCAACCTATAAACCTCTGATTAAGTTTTTAGGAAATAAAAAAATACGTAATCTTTTAGAAGAAACTGAATCTTTTTCTATGCAAGAGAATATTGATTCAGATTTATATTTTATAATAAATGAAAAAAATCAAACTATAGAGTTTTCAGAAAAAGGAATGAAATTTGTTTCTCATGAAATGAAGGATCCTAATTTTTTTAGAATTCCTAATATTTATAATCAAATAAATAATTTAAAAAAAATTTCTAATGAAAAAAAAATAAAAAATCAAATAATAAATAATTTTTATAAAAAAACAAATAAAATCCATACTATTAATCAGTTAATTAAAGCATACACATTATTTGAAAAAAATAGACATTATATTCTAAGAAAGAATAAAGTAAAAATAGTAGATGAACAAACTGGAAGAATTTTGGAGGGAAGACGTTATTCAGATGGCTTACATCAAGCATTGGAGGCTAAAGAAAATGTAAATATAGAAAATTCTAACCATTCATTAGCTAATATTACATTACAAAATTTTTTTAAAATGTATAATAAAATATCAGGAATGACAGGAACTGCTGAAACAGAATATGAAGAATTTATGAAAATTTATAATCTTGACGTAATTATTATACCGACTAATAAACCAATTATTAGAAAAAATTATGAAGATATTTTTTTTAAAACTAAACAAGAAAAATATAATGCAATTATAAAAAAAGTAATTTTTTTCTCAAAAATTGAAAAAAGATCTGTTTTAGTTGGAACTTCTTCTGTAGAAGAATCTGAATTCATCAGTAAATTATTAAACAGTAGAAATATTCCAAATAAGGTTTTAAATGCAAAATATTCTAAAAAAGAAACCAATATAATAGAAAAAGCGGGACTCTCTGGGAGAGTAACAATTGCAACTCATATGGCTGGTAGAGGAACCGATATAAAAATTTCTGAACAAGTAAAAAAAGCAGGTGGATTAGCTATCATAGGAACTGAAAGACATTATTCAAGACGTATTGATAGACAATTAATAGGACGTTCTGGTCGGCAAGGGGATCCTGGAAGTGCTCAATTTTTTTTATCATTAGAAGATGATTTAATGCGAATTTTTGGTTTTGCATCAATACTTGAAAAATTTGGCAAAAAAGAATATTTAACTGGAAAATTAATTAGTAATTCTATAAAACTTTATCAAAAACAAGTAGAACAAACTAACTTTAATATTAGAAAACGTTTGGTAGAATATGATTCTATAATCAATGAACAAAGAAAATATATTTATTCAATTAGAAAAAATTCATTAAATTTAACTTTATCAAATGTTCTAATATCACAGATGATTTTTCAAATAATAGATCATTTACTATCAGTAAATTCTTCTTATAAAGAATTTGAAGATGAAATATTCAAAATTTTTAATTTAAAAAATATTATTAATGAAAAATCATTTTTTTCTCTTAAAAAAGAAATTCTTTTAGAAAAAATATATTCTTTAATAAGAAAAAATTACAATCTTATAAAGATTAATTTTTTTTCAAAAATTGAATATATAATTTCATATTTTATTTTTTCTGGAAAAAAAAATTTTTTGAATTTAAAATTTCACTTTTCAAATTCTAAATATAAAAAAAAAATAATCATTAAACATGATTTAAACAAAAATAATGCAAAAAACTTTGATAAAGTAATCAATAAACTTGAAAATAAAATAATTATCTATTATATAGATGAAATATGGAAAAACCATATTAAAGATATGGATGATTTAATCCTATATTCCCAAAATTCAGTTTATGATCAAAAAGATCCAATTATATTTTATAAAAAAAAAGCTTATGAGCTTTTTAAAAAATTTTTATTTAAAATTAAGAAATCTACTATAAAATATTTATTTCATTGTAAAATGAATGATTCATTCGTGTTGAAAACCCTTGCAAAGAGAAAAAAACAGGAAAAACAGGAAATAAGGAAGATTTTAAATGAAAAAAATTAATAAATGAAAAAAAAAAAAGTCGCTTTTTCTACATTAGGATGTAAACTTAATTTTACAGAAACCGATACAATCATCAATAAATTTTTAATGAAAGGATATGAATATGTAAAATATATATCTTTTGCTGATATTTACATCATTAATACATGTTCAGTTACAAACAATGCAGAAAAAAAACTAAAAAAACTTGTAAAAATTGCTTTAAAAAATAATGTAAATGCATTTATTGTAGCTATAGGCTGTTATTCACAAGTCAATCCAAAAAAAATATCATTAATAAATGGGATAGATTTAATCATTGGAGCAAAAAAAAAATTTAAGATAATTAATTATTTAGAGAATATAAATCTTTATAAGAAAAAAACTGCAAAAATATATTATTCTGATCTAAAAAAATCAGATTTATATTTTCCTTCATATTCAAAATTAAATCGGACACGATCTTTTTTAAAAATCCAAGATGGATGTGACTATAAATGTAGTTATTGTACTATTCCCAAAGCTAGAGGCACCTCAAAATCTGATGAGATTACAAATATTATAAAATATGCAAAAAATGTTATAAAAAAAGGAATAAAAGAAATAGTATTAACTGGTGTTAATATAGGAGATTTTGGAAAAAATCTTAAACCAAAATCTAATTTTTTAGAATTAATGAAAGCAATGGATAGTTTTTTATATGAAAAAAAAATAATTAGAATTAGAATTTCATCAATTGAACCTAATTTATTAAATGATGATATAATTAATTTTATTCTTAAAAGTAAAATTTTTGTTCATCATTTTCATATTCCGTTCCAATCTGGAAGTGATGAAATTTTAAAGAAAATGAAAAGAAGGTATTCTTCCAATTTTTTTGAAAAAAAAATAATTAAAATTAAAAATCTTATGCCCAATGCGTGTATTGGTTCAGATGTAATAGTAGGATTTCCAGGAGAACAAGAAAAAAATTTTATAGAAACTTATTTATTTTTATCGAAATTAGATATTTCATATTTCCATGTATTTTCTTATTCTGAAAGAATAAATACAGAAGCAATTTCTATGAAAAATTCAATACCACAAAAAATTCGTTATAAACGAAGTAAAATTCTTAGAATTCTTTCAAAAAGAAAAAAATATAATTTTTATTATAAAAATATAAATAAAAAAAAAAAAGTTTTATTTGAAAAAAAAAATAAATCCGGATATATATATGGATATACAGATAATTTTATTAGAACTAAAACAACATGGAAATCCTTTTTAATAAATCAAATAAAAAAGGTAACATTACTAAATATAGATTATTTGGGAAATATGATTTGTCATTAATCTTTTTTTAAAAGATTTTCATAACTTTTAGATATAAAATATGTTAATTTTTTTCCTTTTAAAAGATTATGTGATAACATCACTAAATTTAAGGATTCTTTAATAAGATTTTGTTTTTTTTTTAAATTTTTTTCATTTAATATTTTTTTTATAAGTTTATGATTTTTATTTACAATAATATTATATTTATCATTAAAATTTTTTAAATTAAACATAGGATTTCCTGTAAGACTAATTTCTTTCATTCGTCTAACAAATTCCGGAATAGTTATCATAAATGGTAATGAAAATTGATCTAAATCTTTAATTTTTATTAAAAATTTTTCTGGATCAAGATGTTTTATTAAAGAATTTTTTAATTCCTTTTTTTCTTGTTCTGAAATTTCTTGTTCATTCACATTATAATTTTTTAAAAGTTTATCGAGTTGATCGGAATCCACTCTATAAAAATTTATATTTTTATAATCAATTTCTATTTTTTGAATAAGATGCCCTACAATTGGACTATCTAATAGTAATATTTTATATCCTTTATTTTTAATTGTTTCTATATAAGAATTTTGACTTTCTAAGTTTGAAGTATAAAAAACAATTATTTTATCATCTTTAAATTTATTTTTTAATTTAATTTTTTCTAAATATTCTTCTAATAAATAATATTTATTATTTAGATCAGGATATAAAGCAAATTTTTTGGCTTTTAAATAAAATTTATGATTGCTAATCATTCCATATTCTATAATAATTTTTATCTCCTCCCATTTTTTTTCAAAATCTTCACGATTAGTTTTACACAGCTTTTCAAGCTGATCAGCTACTTTTCTTGTAATATAACCTGAAATCTGCTTCACTGATGAATCAGATTTAAGATCAGATCTCGAAACATTAAGTGGAATATCTGGAGAATCAATTACACCTTTTAAAAGATTAAGAAAATCTGGAACTATCCCCTCTAAATTATCTGTCACATATACTTGATTTTGATATAAATGTATTTTATCTTTTTGAAGTTCAATTTGATTTTTTATTTTTGGGAAAAAAAGAACTCCAGTCAGTTTAAAAGGATGATCTATATTTAGATGAATCCAAAATAAAGGATCTTCCATTTTAATAGAATAAAGTTCTTTATAAAAATTTATATAGTCTTCTTTTTTTAGATTTATTGGATTTTTTTTCCATACAGGAAATGGGTTATTTATTATTTTATTTTTATTTTTTCCTTCTTCACTTTCTCCTAAAAAAATAGGAATCGGCATAAATTTACAGTATTTACTTAGTAAAGTTTTTATTCTCTTTTCTTCTAAAAATTCTTTATAATTATTCTTAATATGAAGTATTATTTCAGTTCCTGAGTTTTGTTTTTCTATAGTTTTAATAGAAAAATTAGTCGAGCCATCACATATCCAATGAATAGCCTTTTCATAATCCTTATAAGATTTAGATATTATTTCTACCTTTTCAGAAACCATAAAAGATGAATAAAATCCTAATCCAAAATGACCAATTATCTCTTTAATTTTATATTTTTTTAGAAAGTCTTCTGCACCTGAAAAAGCAATTTGATTAATATATTTTTCTACTTCTTTTTTTGTCATTCCAATTCCATTATCTCTAATTTTTAGAATTTTATTTGGTTTATCTATGATAATTTCTATTATTAAATCATCTATTTTTTTAGAAAATTTACCTAAACTAATCAGAGTTTTTAATTTTAAAATGGCATCAGTTGCATTTGATACTAGCTCTCTTAAAAAGATTTCCTGATCTGAATATAAAAATTTTTTTATAACAGGAAAAATATCTTCTGCTGTTACTTTAATTTTACCTTTTTCCATAAAAATTATTTTCTTTTCTTTCTTATCTTAGATACTTTCTTAAGAAGAATATAATCATATACAACTAATGCAGACATTGCCTCTACAATAGGAACTGCTCTAGGTAAAACACAAGGATCATGACGACCTTTTACAAAAATGTTTTTTCTTTTAAAATTAATATCTAAACTTTTTAGTTTTTTACTAATAGTAGCTACTGGTTTAAAACCTACCTTGAAATAAATATCCATTCCATTAGAAATGCCTCCTTGAATTCCTCCAGAAAAATTTGTTTTAGTACTCCCATTCTCAGTAAATAGATCATTCTGATTAGATCCTTTCATTTTAGTTCCATTAAAACCGCTCCCATATTCAAATCCTTTTACAGCATTTATAGACAACATAGCTTTACCTAATTCAGCATTAAGTTTATTAAAAACTGGTTCTCCAATTCCAATAGGAACATTATTTATAATACAAGTAATTACTCCACCTAGTGTGTCTCCTTTTTTTCTTATTTTATTAATAGATTCTATCATTTGTTCTGCTAATTTTAAATCAGGACAACGGACAGGTGATTTTTCTATTTTCGAAAAATCAAGGTTATTATAATTTTCATTTAAAGTTAATTTTCCTATAGAGGAAACATATGCTTTTATAAAAATATTCTTTTTTTTTAAGAATTGTTTAGCAATTGCACCACCAACTACACGAGATACAGTTTCACGTGCAGAAGATCTTCCCCCCCCTCTATAATCTCTTATTCCATATTTTTTATAATATGTAAAATCAGAATGAGATGGGCGATAGATATCTTTTATATTAAAATAATCTTTTGAATTATGATCTTTATTTTTAATAATGAATCCAATAGGAGTCCCTGTAGTAAACCCATCAAATATACCTGATAAAAAAAGTACTTCATCTAATTCTTTTCTTGGAGTTACAATTGAAGATTGACCAGGTTTTCTACGATTTAATTCATTATTAATTTCTTCAAAATTTAATTTTAATCCTGAGGGACATCCATCTATTATACCTCCTAATGCATATCCATGACTTTCTCCAAAAGTAGTAATTCTAAATAATTTTCCAAAAATATTTCCTGCCATTACATATTCAACCCCCAAGATTATTATGCGGAAAGAGAGGGATTCGAACCCCCGGAGTTTTTTACACTCAACGGTTTTCAAGACCGCCGCAATAGACCACTCTGCCATCTATCCTAGATAGCTAATTAATTAAATTCTATTTCAAACATATTATTAAGTAAATCTTGCATATTTTCTCTTTTTCTTATAAGAAAATCTTTTTTCTTATAAAGAAGAACTTCAGCAGGCTTATAACGAGAATTATAGTGAGATGACATAGAAAAACAATAAGCTCCTGCATTTCTAAAACATAATATATCTCCTTCTCTTATTTCATTTATTGGTCTATTAACACAAAATGTATCCGATTCACAGATATATCCTACTACAGTATAAAAACGTAATTTTCCTAATGGATTTGAAATATTATCTATCTGATGATATGAATCATAAAACATTGGCCGTATAAAATGATTAAATCCAGAATCAACACAAGCAAAAACAGTAGAAGTAGTCTGTTTAATAACATTAACCTTTACTAAAAAAAAACCTGATTCACTCATTAAAAATTTTCCAGGTTCAAAAAACAATTTTATCTTCTTATAAGAATTTTTTTCAAAAAAAATTGAAAGTTTTTTTTTTAAAAAAAAAGCTAACAGATCTAAATCTGTTTTGGAATCAGATTGTTTATATGGTACTTTAAATCCACTGCCAAAATCTATATATTTAAGTGTCTTGAAAAGATTAGCTACGTTTAATAATCTCTCAGCTATTTGGAAAAACACTCCCATATCTATAATATCAGACCCTGTATGCATATGTATGCCTTCAATTTGAAGGCCAGTATTTTTAATTATTTTTTTAATATGAGGTAATTGATAATATGATATTCCAAATTTTGAATCTATATGACCTACAGAAATTTTTTTATTTCCCCCCCCCATAATATGAGGGGTTATTCTAATCCCTATAGGATAATTAGTCTTCTCATTCCCTATTTGTTCTAAAAGAGATAAATTATCTAAGTTAATTAGAACTCCAGCTTTTATTGCTTTTTTTATTTCTTCTAAAGAAACTCCATTAGGAGTATATATAATTTCTTTTGGTTTAAATCCAGCTTTAAATCCTATTTCCACTTCTTGTATAGATACTGTATCTAATCCACTACCTAATTTTTTTAAAAATTTTAATATACTTATATTTGTATTTGCTTTACAAGCATAATTTATTTTAAAATTCTTTATAGAAGAAAAAGATTTTTTCATCAATTTATATTGATCTTCAATTTTATTGGCATTATATACATAAAGTGGAGTGCCATATTTTTTTGTAAGTTTATGAAAATTTATTTTCATATTTCTTTTTTCTCTCTCTCTAAAAAGAGTAGTTTATCACTTCAATAATTTTCCTAATAAAATGAAATTTTATACCTTTTATATAAGGTTTTGGTATCGCAAAAACATCTTTTTGATTGTCTTTTGAAAGAATTATTTCTTTTATATTAGCTCTTTTTGCTGCTAATATTTTTTCTTTAATTCCCCCAACAGGAAGAATCTTACCTCTAAGGGTTATTTCCCCAGTCATAGCTAAATACGGACGTATTGCTTTTTTAAAAAAACTAGATATTATAGAAGTTAATATAGTAATTCCAGCAGATGGGCCATCTTTAGGTACAGCCCCTTCTGGTACATGAATATGTAGGTTATACATTTCAAACATTTTTTCATTTATTCCAAATTCCTGATGATGAGCTTTTATATATTTTAAAGCTATAGTAGCAGATTCTTTCATAACATTTCCTACATTTCCCGTTATACTAAAATTTCCTTTTCCTTTCAATAACGTTGATTCTATATAAATAATCTCTCCTCCTCCCATAGTCCAAGCTAATCCTGTTACTATTCCGGGAATTTTATAAACTTCATATTTTTCAGGCTCCTGAGGAGGTCCTAATACTTCTTCTATTTTTGCTAAATTTATACGTTTTAAATATTTTTTTTTCATCGCAAGATTTTTAGCAGCATATCTTACAATTTTTGAAATTTTCTTTTCAAGAGATCTTACCCCTGATTCCCTAGTATAATTTTCAATAATTTTTTCAATTTGTTTAACCCCTAAAATAAGATCCTTGCTTGTTAAGCCATTTTCTTTTAATTGTTTTGGAATTAAATGTTTTTTAGAAATTTCTATTTTTTCTTCCACAGTATATCCAGTCATATCTATGACTTCCATTCTATCTAAAAGTGCCATATGTATGGGATAAAGGGAATTTGCTGTAGCAATAAAAATCACTTTAGATAAATCATATCCCATTTCCAGAAAATTATCATAAAATTCTTTATTTTGTTCGGGATCTAAAACTTCTAACATTGCAGAAGCAGGATTTCCTTGATTCCCCATTCCCAGTTTATCTATTTCATCTAATACAAAAACTGGATTAGATGTTCCGGCTTTTTTTATGGATTGTAATATCCTTCCTGGCATAGCACCTATATAGGTTTTTCTATGTCCCCTAATTTCAGCTTCATCATTTAATCCACCTAAAGATATACGTACATATTTTCTATTTAATGCCGAAGCAATTGATTTGCCTAAAGAAGTTTTTCCTACCCCTGGTGGGCCATAAAAACAAAGAATAGGTGACCTAAGATCTCCTTTCAGTTTTATAACAGATAAATATTCTATTATTCTTTCTTTAACTTTCTCAAGTCCAAAATGATCCTTATCAAGAATTTGATGTGCACGTTTTAAATCAAAACTATCTTTAGAATATGTTTGCCAAGGTAAATCTAACATGAATTCTAAATAATTCCGTAATACGGTATATTCTGGCATCTGTGGATTAGTGCGTTGAAATTTCCTTAATTCTTTTTCAAATTGTTTTTGAGTTTCTTTAGACCAATTTTTTTGATAGGATTTAACTTTCATTTCCTCTATTTCTTTTTCATATGACAAATATCCTAATTCTTCTTTAATAGCTTTTATTTGTTGATTTAAAAAATATTCTTTTTGTTGTTGATCCATTTCCTTTTTAACACGAGATTTAATTTCATTTTTTAATATCATTTGTTGATGTTCTAAAGTTAAAAAACGAAAAGTTTCTATTGCTCTTTGTTTCACAAAATCATATTCTAAAATAATTTGCTTTTCTTTAATTTCTAAATTAAGATTAGAAGCAACAAAATTTATAAGAAATGATTGACTTTCTATATTGCTAATAGCAAAACTAGATTCTGAAGGAAGATTATGATTCTCATGTACAAGTTTTATTGATATTTCTTTAATAGAATCTATTAAAGCTAAATATTCTTTATCTTCTTTGTCTGGTTTTTCATCTTTTAAATAGATTATTTCCGCTTTAAAATAAGGCTCAATTTGGATCATTTTAGTAACTTTAAATCTACTTTGTCCTTGTAAAATAACGGTAGTAGTGCCATCCGGCATTTTTAATAATTTTAATATTTTAGCTACTGTACCTATGTAGTATAGGTCTTTTTCTTGAGGATTTTCAATATTCAAATCTTTTTGAGTTAATACCCCAATTGGGTTATCAGCCGAATATGCATCTTTTAATAATTTAATGGATTTTTTTCTGCCAGCTGTTATAGGTATTACTACACCTGGAAATAACACAACATTTCTTACAGAAAGTATTTCTAGAGTTTCTGTAACCTTCACTTTAGAATTTAATATTTTTTCTTCAATATTTCCTTTGCAAATTAAAGGAAACAAGTCTGATTCAAAAATTGATTCATAATCAACAAATCGATTTTGTAATAACATTTTAAAAAAATTAAACATATTACAAAATTATATATAATATTTATTTAAAATATGTCTTTTTTAAAAACAAATAATAAATGAAACTAACGAAACGTAATGAAAATTATTCTAAATGGTATAATGAAATTATTTTAAAAGCAAATATTGCAGAAAAATCAGATGTCCGGGGATGTATGATTCTAAAACCATATGGATTTGCTATATGGGAAAAAATTCAGTCTATCTTAGATAGAATTTTAAAATCTACAGGACATGAAAATGTCTATTTTCCTTTACTTATTCCAAAATCCTTTCTTTCAAAAGAATTTAATCATATTAAAGGATTTGCCAAAGAATGCGCAGTAATCACTCATTATAGATTAAAAAATCTTAATAATAAAAATTTAATAGTAGATCAATCTTCTCATCTTGATGAAGAACTTATTGTTAGACCTACTTCTGAAACAATAATTTGGAATTCTTATAAACGTTGGATAAACTCTTATAGAGATCTTCCAATACTTTTTAATCAATGGGCTAATATAATCCGTTGGGAAATGCGTACAAGGTTTTTTTTAAGAACCTCTGAATTTTTATGGCAAGAAGGACATACTGCTCATTCGACAAAAAAAGAAGCTATAAATCATACTAAAAAAATGTTAAATATATACACAAATTTTGTAGAAAATTTTTTTTCTATTCCTGTAATCCAGGGGAGAAAAACATCTAGTGAAAAATTTGCTGGAGCAGAAAAAACCTTCTGTATAGAATCTATTATGCAAGATGGTAAATCTATCCAAATAGCTACCTCTCATTTTTTAGGGAAAAATTTTTCAAAAGCGTTTGATGTTAAATATACCACCAAAAAAGGAAAAAAAAAATATGTGTGGGCTACATCTTGGGGAATTTCAACAAGATTAATTGGCGCTATGATTATGACACATTCAGATGATAAAGGGCTTATCTTACCACCTAAAATTGCTCCAATCCAAATAGTAATTATTCCAGTTTATAAAACTCAAGAACAACTTCATTTAATAGAAAAAATTGTTTTTCCATTCAAAGCATCTATTGAAAAAAAAGGTATAAATATAAAATATGATAAAAGAACTTATTATACTCCAGGATGGAAATTTAATGAATATGAAATTCAAGGAATTCCTATAAGGATAACTATAGGAAAAAAAGATCTAGATAGAGGAACTGTTGAAGTAGTAAGAAGAGATACACTTGAAAAAAAAAATATATCTATTAAAAAATTAGAAACTTTCATTCCAAAACTATTGTATAAAATTCAAGATAACATTTTTAAAAAAGCTCTTAAAAGAAAGGAAAAGTTTTTACTAAAAGTAGATTCTTATGAAGAATTTAAAAAAAAAATTAAAACCAATAGTGGATTTATATTTTCTCATTGGGATGGAACGTCTGAAACCGAAAAAAAAATAAAATTTGAAACCAATGCTACAATACGTTGCATTCCAATAAATTTAACCTCAAAGTTGGGGAAATGTATTTTTTCAAAAAAAAAATCTAAACAACGAGTTCTTTTTGCTAAATCTTATTAACAACTTCTTAAAATAAGATTATTTAATCTTTAATTATTTCAGATGGTTCTGCATTTAATGTCTAATCAATTTAATGTCTAAATTTAGTTTTAAAACTATTAAAAAAAAATTTTTAGCCGATATTTCGACTCCTGTAGAGCTCTATTTAAAATTAAGAAATAAATTTTCTAACATTCTATTATTAGAATCTTCTGATTATCAAACTACTAAAAATCATTCTTCTATAATTTGTTTTAATTTAAAATCTGAAATTATAATTAATAACAACAAAATAAAAATTTTGTATCCAGATAATAAAAAAGAGAATTTTTATATTGATAGTTATTCAACTCTCCAGTATTATTTTGATAAATTTATCAAAAAATTTTATAGCACAAATAATTGGAGTCCTTATTCTGGATTGTATGGGTATACATCTTATGATAGTGTTCAATATTTTGAAAATATAAAATTAAATTCATTTATAGATAAATCATATTCTGTTCCCCAGATAAGGTTTGGATTTTATGCAAATTTAATTATTTTTAAACATTTTTATAATGAATTGTATATAGTAGAACATAAATTCTCTTACTCTGAAAAAGAAGACAAATCAATGGATTTCATTATTGATTTAGTATTTAATCAAAATTATTCTTTTTTTTCTTTTAAAACTAAAGGAAAAAAATGTTCTAATATAACAGATAATGAATTTAAACAAATGGTTTCTTCTGGAAAAGAAGCTTGTAGCAGAGGAGATGTTTTTCAAATTGTAATTTCTAGGCAATTTAAACAACAATTTAAAGGTGATGAATTTAATGTTTATAGAGCTTTAAGATCTATAAATCCATCTCCTTATTTATTTTATTTTGATTATGGAAATTATAAACTTTTCGGATCCTCCCCAGAATCTCAAATTCTAGTTCAAAATAATAAAGCGTATATAAATCCCATAGCTGGAACAATTAAAAGATCAGGAAATGATGAAAAAGATAAAAAATTAGCTCAAAAATTGAGAAAAGATCCTAAAGAAAATGCTGAACATATAATGTTAGTAGATTTAGCAAGAAATGATTTAAGTAAAAATTCTATAAATGTTATTGTTGAAAATTATAAAGAAGTTCAATATTTTTCTCATGTTTTGCATATGGTTTCCAAAGTTTCTTGTATTTTAAATGAAAAAATTTCTTTAATAAAAGTTTTTGGGGATACTTTTCCTGCGGGAACCCTTTCCGGAGCTCCAAAATATAAAGCTATGAAATTAATAGATAATATTGAAAATAAAAATAGGGGAATATATGGTGGAGCAATAGGATTTTTTGGATTATATGGGAATATAAATACCGCTATAATTATAAGATCTTTTTTAAGTAAAAATAATATTCTTTTTTTTCAAGCTGGGGCAGGAATAGTTTCTGGCTCTAAAGCAGAAAAAGAATTAGAAGAAGTTAATAACAAACTTCTAGCTTTAAACCAAGCTATAGAATTAGCACAAAATATTTTTAAATGATATTAGTATTAGATAATTATGATTCTTTTACATATAATCTTGTACATATTGTAAAACAAATAACTTCGGCTAAAGTAGCAGTTTACAGAAATAATAAAATAGATTTCAATAAAATTGAAAATTTTAATAAAATTATTTTATCTCCTGGTCCAGGAGTTCCAGATGAAGCTAATATTCTTAAACCACTTATAAAAAAGTACGCTAAAAGCAAAAGTATTTTAGGGGTTTGTTTAGGTCAACAAGCCATAGCTGAAGTTTTTGGGGGTAAATTAATAAATTATAAAAATATATATCATGGAATGTCTAGTTTAATAGAAATTATAGATAATAAAGAAATTTTATTTCAAAATCTACCTAAAAAAATAAAAGTTGGACGGTATCATTCTTGGGTAATTTCACAAGAAAATTTTCCATTAAATTTAAAAATAACGGCTTTAGGGCCAGAAAAAGAAATTATGGCAATACGTCATAAAAAATA
Organism: Candidatus Karelsulcia muelleri; assembly: GCF_003214255.1. Lineage (GTDB taxonomy): Bacteria > Bacteroidota > Bacteroidia > Flavobacteriales > Blattabacteriaceae > Karelsulcia > Karelsulcia muelleri_B. Next base: position 140,120 of record NZ_CP029011.1, on the reverse strand, counting down.
TGATGTAAGTGGGGTCCAATTTCATCCTGAATCAATTTTAACTCCATATGGGTTTAAAATAATAGAAAATTGGTTAAAATTAAAATTAAAATTAAAAAGATGAAAGAGATATTGAATTATTTATTTGAGCAGAAACCTCTTTCTCAAAAAGAGGCTAAAAATTTTTTTTTATCTTTTTCTCAAGAGAAATTTAATTCTAAGCAAATAGCTGCTTTATCTGCCATTTATAATATGAGATATCCTACATTAGAAGAAATAAAAGGGTTTAGTCAAGCTTTAATAGAATTATCTATTAATATAGATTTAAAAGAATTTAATGCTATTAATATAGTAGGAACTGGTGGAGATAATAAAAATTCTTTCAATATTTCTACTTTATCATGTTTTATAGTAGCCAGTTTAGGCGAAAAAGTAATTAAACATGGGAGTTATAGTTCCTCATCTGTAACAGGATCTTCTAATATTTTTGAAATTTTACAATCTAAGTTCACTTCTAAAGAAGAAAAATTAAAAAAACAACTAGAAAAAGTTGGAATTTGTTATTTACATACTCATATTTTTAATCCAACACTAAAAAAAGTGAGAGAGGTTAGAAAAATTCTTGGTATAAAAACAATTTTTAATATTTTAGGCCCATTATTAAATCCTAGTAATCCAAAGAATCAGTTACTTGGTGTAAGTGATCTCGAATTAGCAAGACTATACTATTATTTTTATCAAGAAACTGATAAAAATTATTCAATAGTCCATAGTTTGGATGGATATGATGAAATTTCTTTAACATCTGATTTCATATGTTATGATAAACAAGGAGAACATATTTTTTCTCCAGAATATTTTTTAATAAAAAAAATTAATCCTTTAAAATTAAAAGGAGGAAAAAATAATATAGAAAATACCCGAATTTTTTTAGATATAATCTCTGGAAATGGAACTGTATTTCAAAACACAGTTGTTTCAATTAATGCTGCTTTTGCACTTAGCTTATTAAATGATTGTAGTATTCAGACTAATTATTCTAAAGCCCAAGAAGCTTTAAAAAGTGGAAAAGTAAAAAAAATCTTAAAAAGATTTTTAGACATATAATTTAAAAAGTTATGAATTTTCTTCAAAAGATAATAGAAATAAAAAAAAAAGAAATAAAAAGAGATATTAAAAAATATAGTATAAAAAGACTTGAAAAAAAATTCTTTTTTCAAAGAAAATGTCTTTCTTTAAAAAGAAAAATAAAAAATGATCATATTGGGATTATTTCAGAATTTAAAAGAAAATCTCCATCTAAAAATTTTCATAATGAAAATATTAGATTAGAAAATCTTTGTAAAGAATATAAAGAAGCAGGATCTATTGGAATTTCTATCCTTACTGATAAAAATTTTTTTTTAGGAAGTAGTAAAGATTTATCAAAACTAAGAAAGTATATTTCACTTCCTTTATTAAGAAAGGATTTTATAATTGATGAATATCAAATTATTCATTCAAAAGCTTTAGGCGCAGATGCAATATTATTAATTGCTAAAATTTTAAAAAAAAAACAAATTAAATTGTTAGCTACTTTAGCTAAAAGTTTAGGATTAGAAGTAATATTAGAATTACATTCTAAAACAGATATATCAAAAATTTCTGATGAAATAGATATTTTAGGAATAAATAATAGAGATTTATCTACTTTAAATGTAGATATCCATAATTCTAATAAATTTTATTCATTAATTCCTAAAAATTTTCCTATTATCTCTGAAAGTGGAATTTCTAATATAAATAATATATTTTTTTTAAAAAAATTAGGATTTAATGGGTTTTTAATAGGAGAAAAATTTTTGTCATCCTTTAATCCAGGTGATAGTTGTAAACAATTTATAAAAAATGTTAAAAAAATTAAAAATCTGTGGATTAAAATACAATAATAATATATCCGATATAATTGATTTATATCCTGATTTTCTAGGATTTATTTTTTATGACAAATCTCCTAGATTTGTAGGATCTAATTTTTTAGCTCCTAATACAATTGGTATTTCAAAAGTAGGTGTATTTGTAAATGAAAAAGAAGATAATTTATTAAAAATAAGTTTAAAAAATAATTTAGATTTTGTCCAATTACATGGTACAGAAAGTCCTGACTATTGTAGTAATATATCTAAATATGGAATAAAAATTATTAAATCTTTTGGAATAGATAATGATTTTTCTTTTGAAGAAATATCTAAATATAGAAATTATGTAAACTATTTTTTATTTGATTTTAAATCAACTTTATATGGAGGAAGTGGAAAAAAATTTTCTTGGGAAAAAATATATGATTATAACTTAAAAGTTCCTTTTTTTTTAAGTGGAGGTATAAATTCAAATGATTTTGATCAAATCAATAATTTAAAAATTCCCTTCCTTTTAGGAATAGATTTAAATAGTTGTTTTGAAATAAAACCTGGATTAAAAAATATTTTTTTGTTAAAAAAATTTCTTTCTAGAATAAAAGAAAAATATTTATCAGATAATAATGGTTTATATGGTTTTTTTGGAGGTGCATATATTCCTGAAATGCTATATAATAATATTAACAATTTAAAAAATGAATATAATAAAATTATAAAAAATAAATTTTTTAAAAAAAAAATAAAATTATTATTACATAATTATGTTGGCAGACCGTCTCCTTTGTTTTTTTGTAAAAATTTATCTAAGCTATATGGAGCTAAAATCTATTTAAAAAGAGAAGATTTAAATCATACTGGATCTCATAAAATAAATAATACAATAGGTCAAGCGTTATTAGCTAAAGAAATGGGGAAAAAAAATATTATTTCAGAAACTGGTGCAGGTCAACATGGTGTAGCTACGGCCACTATTTGTTCTTTATTAGGATTAAAATGTACTATTTTTATGGGAAAAGTAGATATAAAACGACAAATACAAAATGTATATAGGATGAAAATGTTAGGTGCTAACATAATAACTGTTAATAGTGGAAGCAAAACCTTAAAAGATTCAGTAAATGAAGCTATTAGATATTGGATAAATAATCCAGAATGTTATTATATGATAGGATCAGCAGTTGGACCAGATCCATATCCTAGAATGGTATCTTATTTTCAATCAATTATTAGTGAAGAAATAAAAGAACAATTAAAAGAATCCGAGAAACTACCTAATTATATAATTGCATGTTTAGGAGGGGGGAGTAATGCTGCAGGGATATTTTATCATTTTTTAGATTATGAATCTGTTAATCTAATAGGTGTAGAAGCTTCAGGATTAGGAGTAAATACTAATAAAACAGCAGCAACAATTAAAAAAGGCTCTTTAGGGGTATTACATGGTAGTCTTACTATTCTTATGCAGGATAAATATGGTCAAATATTAGAACCTTATTCTATATCTGCTGGATTAGATTATCCTGGAATTGGACCCATGCATGCGAATTTATTTTATAAAAAACGTGCGACTTTTATAAGTATTACCGATTTGGAGGCTATTGAAGCTGGAATTGAACTTGCTTCTTTAGAGGGAATAATTCCAGCACTAGAAAGTGCTCATGCTTTAGCATGTTTAAAAAAAATATCATTTAAAAAAAATGATTTGGTAATAATAAATCTTTCTGGGAGAGGTGATAAAGATATGGATACATATATAAAACATATTAAAAATCAAAAGAAATGAATAAAATTCAAAAAATTTTTTTGAAAAAAAATATATTAAATATATATATAACTGCTGGATATCCCGATTTAGAGAGTATGCCACTTATAATAAAAAAATTACAGAATCTAAATATAGATATAGTAGAAATTGGAATTCCATATTCTGATCCATTAGCAGATGGAAAAATAATCCAAGAAAGTAATACCTCATCTTTAAAACAAGGTATGAATATATCGGTTTTATTTTCCCAACTAAAAAATATAAAAATAAAAATTCCTATAATTTTAATGGGATATTATAATCAATTTATAAAATATGGCGAAAAAAAATTTTTAGAAAATTGTATAGAATCTGGGGTATCGGGATTAATTTTACCAGACTTACCTCCAAAAATTTACATAGAGAAATATAGAAAATTATTTAAAATATATAATATTGCATTTATATTTTTAATAACTCCTCAAACATCATTAAAACGGATTCTACTGTTAAGTAGGAATTCTGATTATTTTTTATATATAGTTTCATCTAATTCTACTACAGGTAGAAAAAATAATATAAATTTATCTTTTTTAGAGAGTATAAAAAACCTGAAACTCAAAGTTCCGAAACTTATTGGATTTGGAATCCGTGATAAAAAATCATTAAATATAGCATATAAATATGCAGAAGGTGCTATTATTGGAAGTGCTTTTATAAAAGCTCTTAAAAAAAGTTCTTTAGAAGAAAGTATAGAAAATTTTTTAAAAAAAATTATGTAAATTTATATTTAAAACTTTTTTTGTTAAATTTGTGACTTTAAAATGCTGATCTAAACGATCAGAGATTATCCAAATAATTTTGTTATCTCCATTAAGAAGAACCCAAATATTTTTTTTTTCCACAAGAGACATTTTTTTATCTTTAAAATATTTACTTAATTTTTTAATTCCTTTTAATCCAATTGGATTGAATTTATCCCCTTTTTCCCAATTTCTTATTTTTAATGGAAAAATTAATTTTTCATAATCTATATATGTATAGTAATTTTTTTTTTTTTTATCAGAAATTAAAAATGATATAAAAAAAGGATTTTTAATTGTATTTAAATTATGTAAATAATATATTTTTTTTAATAAAAAAAAACTTTTTTCTACTAAAAGAAAAGTAGTTCTGTCTTTTATCAGACAAAATTTTTTTGAAAAAATTTTTTTTCCTGATTTAGAATTTAAAATATTTTTTAAATTTTTTGGATTTTTAAATCCATATTTATAAAATATCTTAAAAAGATAGGTTGAAAGTGGATATAATCTTATTAATTTTTTTAAATCTATTTTAACTAAAAAAGGACATTTTTTTTTTTCAATTATAATATAATTATAAATATAATCCATATGATGGGATGAACAAATATATTCATCAGATAAATATTTTATCGATTTTTTAAATCCATTATAAAATTTATAATTTAAAATTGGTTTTAAAAAAAATCTAATTTTATTTCTTAAATATTTCAAATCATTATTACTAATATCTTCACGCCAGTGAATATTATTTTCTTTTGCATATGATCTAATTTCTTTTTTAGAAAACAAAAATAAAGGTCTAATAATATTTTTTTTAAAATTATTTATTCCTATTAATCCTTTAATCCCAGTTCCTCTAATAATATTAATAAAAAAAGTTTCTATTGAATCATCTAAATGATGCCCTAAAGCGATATAATCACAATATGAATTATTTAATAAAAATTTAAACCAATCATATCTCAATTTTCTAGCAATCATTTGTATTGAAAATTTTTTTTTAATGGTAGGAGTATTAAAATTTTTAGATTTAAAATTTAAATTATTTTTTAAACAAAATTCTTGTATAAAAAATTCATCTTTATCCGAATCATCTCCTCTTAGGTTAAAATTACAATGTATCACCCCAATTGGGTTATTACAACTTTTAAAAAGAAGATCTAACATCACCATACTATCTAATCCAGAACTAACTGCTACATAAATTTTTTTATTTTTTAAAATAAAATGTTTTTTTAAACAATTTAAAAATTTTTTTTTATAAAACATAAAACGATATTATTTCTTTAACGATATCTAAAATCGATTTTTTATCTATATCTATTGTATAATCAGCTTTTTTATAAAAACACAATCTTTTATTCAAAGAATCACCAATAAAATTATATAAATCATTATTAGATAATTTTGATATTAAAGGTCTATTTTCTTTTTCTTTTAAAAGACGGTAAAATAACGTATTAATTTCAGCCTTTAAATAAACAATTTTTGAATATTTTTTCATTAACAAAATGTTGTTCTGATAACAAGGAGTACCCCCTCCGACTGATAAAATATAAGATTTTTTTTTTTTTAAAAAATTATAGAATATATTATATTCTAATTTTCTGAATTTTTTTTCACCATATAGTTCAAATAGCTCAGAAATACTTTCTTTAGTATAATCTATAATTTTATTATCTAAATCGTAAAATTTCTGATTTAAATTAAAAGCTAATGTTTTGCCTATAGTTGTCTTTCCAGACCCCATATATCCTATTAGAATAATTTTCAAAATTTATTTGTTTTCATAAAAAAATGATAGTATATTTATCTATATAATGACTTGGTAGCTCAGTTGGTAGAGCATTACACTTTTAATGTAAGGGTCCTGGGTTCGATCCCCAGCCAGGTCACAAATAAAATAAAATAAAATAAAATAAAATAAAATAAAATAAAATAAGTAGCGAGCGGTCTGGACGGGACTCGAACCCGTGACCTCGTGCGTGACAGGCACGTATTCTAACCATCTGAACTACCAGACCCAATTAAGTAATAATTTTAGATATAAATCAATTCCAGATTCTATTTCTGATAAAAGAATATACTCATTAGGAGTATGAGAACGAGAACTATCCCCAACTCCTATTTTTACGGTAGGAAAATTCATTACACTTTGATCAGATAAAGTAGGGGACCCAAATATTTTTATATTAAGCCTTTTAGCTAGATTTACAATTTTATGATTAGGATCTATAGAAGAGGATTTAAGTCTATATGAACTTGATAATATCTTAGAATATATATTTTTTTTTATTCTATATAAAATTTCTTCCTGAGAATATATTTCATTAGTTCTAATATCAACAGTAAAATAACAAGTATCTGGTATAACATTTCTTTGGATCCCACATTGGATTTTTGTTACTGTTAATTTTATATTGCCCAATATATCTGATTTGTTTTCAAAAATATAATTTTTTAACCATCTTATGTCATTTATTGCAATATATAAAGCGTTTATTCCTTCATCTCTGGCGGCATGTCCAGTTTGTCCAATAGATAAACAATCTAAAACAATTAATCCTTTTTCAGCTATGGCCAGCTGCATTTTTGTAGGTTCTCCTATTATGCCTAAATTTATTTTTCCTAAATAACATAATATGCTTTCTACTCCTCTTGTTGCCCTAATTTCTTCTTCAGCACTTATAAGAAGTATAAGTTTATATTTAAATTTTGGTAAACTATTAATATAAATAAAAGTTGCAATCAATGAAACAACAGAACCTCCTGCATCATTACTTCCTAATCCAATAATTTTATTTCCATCTTCTTTAGCTAGAAATGGATCGGTCTTCCATCCATAAGATGGTTGAATAGTATCATGATGAGAATTTAATAATATTGTATATTTATCATTCTCATAATTATTATTTTCAATCCAAATATTATTATATTTTCTTTTTGGAAATAAATTATATTTTATAAAAAAAAATTCTATGATTTCTGCAGTTTTTTGTTCTTCTTTTGATATAGAAGGTGTATTAATAAGTTTTTTTAATAACTGAATACATTCTTTTTTTAATTTATGTAAATTTATCCCAGACATAGAATAGTTTTTTTGGTAGGATGATTTAAATAATTAGGATGAGATATTGTTACTTTGGAAACTCCATTTTTTAATGCATAAAAAGCATTTTCTAATTTAGGAATCATACCTTTATTTATAATCTTTTTATTTTTTAATTTTTGAAAGAAAGTTTCTTCTATCTTATAATAAGAAGAGTTCTCATCCTTTAAATTCTTTAAAACACCAAGTTTATTAAAACAATATGATAAAATTACTTTATAAGTTTTTGATAAAGAGATAGATAAATAAGAAGCAATAGTATCTGCATTTGTATTTAATAGATTTCCATTTCCATCATGAGTAATAGGAGATAAAACAGGAATGATTCCTATTCTAAACAGAGATTTAATTAAATCCGTATTAATACTATTAATAGTCAAATTACCAACATTCCCATAATCTATCTTTTTAATAGATCTTTTATATGATTTCACTAAATTTCCATCCGCTCCAGAAAATCCTATAGGATTTAATCCTAGACTTTGTAATTTTGAAACTATTTTTTTATTTATAAGACCAGAATATGTCATTACTACTATTTCTAATGTTGTTTTATCTGTAATCCGTCTTCCATTTATAATTTTAATATTATATCCCATTTTGTTAGAAACCAAATCTGCTATTTTGCCTCCTCCATGGACTATAATTTTATATCCATCTAATTTAGAAAAATTCTTTAAAGAAGAAATTAATAATTTTTTATTAAAAATAATATCTCCCCCTAGTTTAACAACATTAATCATATATTTTCTAAAATTTCTAAAAACACTATTTGTGTAGCAAAAATTCTATTTTCGGCTTGATTTAAAAAAATCGAGTTTTTATCATCTAATACAGAATCTTCTACTACTAAATTTCTTCTTACTGGTAAACAGTGCATAAATTTTGCTTGATTCGTTAATTGCATTTTTTCTTTTGTAATAGTCCAAGATAAATCCTTAAAAATTCTTTTTCCATAGTTCTCATAACTACTCCAATTTTTGGCATAGATAAAATCTGCATTTTTAAATGCTTCCTTTTGATTAGGTATCAATTTTATTCCAAAAGTCAAATCACTATTTAAATTATATCCATCTGGATTAGTAATATATAATTTTATATCTTTCATTTTTTTTACCCATTCTATAAAAGAATTTGGAACTGATTGAGGCAATGCTTTTATATGAGGTGCCCAACTTAAAACTATTTTTATAGTTTTTTTAGTTTTAAACTCTTCAATTGTTATTAAATCGGCTAATGATTGTAAAGGATGTAAAGTGGCACTTTCAAGATTAACTACTGGTACTTTGGAATATTTTATTATTTTTTTTAGTAAAATTTCTTTATAATCATATTCTTTCTCCAAAAGACCTGGAAAGGTTCTTACTGCTAAAAGATCACAATATAAACTCATTACACCTATAGCTTCTTTAAGATGTTCTTGGGTAGAATTCATAACTGAACCATCAGATGTCTCTATTTTCCAAGAATCGGAATTTATATTTAAAATCCAAGTTTTACAACCTAAATTAAAAGCAGCTTTTTGACTACTTATACGTGTTCTTAAACTCGGGTTAAAAAATACTAATCCAATAGTTTTATTTTTTTTGTAAAAAAAAGGATTTTTTTTTAATTTTATAGCTTTCAATATAAGGGTTTTAACATTTTTTACATCATTTACACTAATAAATTGTTTCATATCATATTTAAATTCTACCTCCAGGAGGAAATCTCCATCATATTCAATGATTTTATTTCACAAAACGATTTTATAAAAACTTTTGCTAAACATTTATTAGTTAATAAAGGAACATTAAAATCTATAGCTGCACGTCGAATTAAATAATCATTTTTTTTCTTTTTGTTTTTATAAGGAATATTAATGATAAGATCTATTTTTTTTGATTTTATCTTTTCAATTATATTAATCTCATCAATTTTTTCACAGTCAATTTTTTTTTCTAAAAAAAACTTCCAAGTCTTTTTATTACAATAAATTTTATAATTATTTATAATTAATAATTTTATATAATTTAACATTAATCTTCTCTCTTTCAGAGAATTTATATAAAAAAATATATTTTTTTTTGGAATATTATATCCAACAGATAACATAGATTTGATTATAGCTTCATTCAGATTATATCCTAAACATCCTACTTCTCCTGTAGAAACCATATCTACACCTACAATTGGGTCTGCACCTTCAAGCCGAGAAAATGAAAATTGTGAAGCTTTTACCCCTACATAATCAATTGTTAAAAAATTAGGAATTTTTTTATAACAAATTTTTTTCTTTAAAAGAACTTTCATTGCTAATTCTACAATATTAAAATTTGATACTTTTGAGATAAAAGGTAAACTTCTTGAAGCTCTTAAATTACATTCAATTACTTTAATTTTGTTTTTTTTATATAAAAATTGTATATTAAATGGACCTGATATTTTAAATCTTTTAGCTATTTTCTTTGAAATAATTTTTATTTTTTTTATAGTTTTTAATGAAAGATTTTGAGGAGGATATACTAATGTTGCATCTCCAGAATGAACACCTGCATATTCTATATGTTCTGAAATAGCAGAATATATAATCTTTCCATTGTTTGCAACAGCATCTAATTCAATTTCTTTTGCAGATTCTATAAATTTTGTTATTACAATAGGATATTTAGGAGATATAGTAATCGCTTTTTTTAAAAAAAAATCTAAATTTTTTTTATCAAAAACAATCTTCATAGCAGCTCCAGATAAAACATAAGAAGGTCTAATAATAATGGGAAAACCTACTAAATTTATAAAATTATAAACATCATAAATATTAGTTAATTCTTTCCATTTTGGTTGAAAAATCTTTAATTTATCTAAAGATTTAGAAAATTTAAATCTATCTTCTACTTCATCTATATTAATTGGAGAAGTACCTAATATATTTACTTTTTTTTTATAAAGATTTAATGATAAATTATTTGGAATTTGCCCACCCAGAGAAATAACAGTTCCATAAGGATTTTCTAATTCTATTATATCTAATATTCTTTCTAAACTAAGTTCTTCAAAATATAATCTATCGCATACATCAAAATCTGTACTTACTGTTTCTGGATTATAATTTATTATTACTGAACGATATCCTTTTTTTTTTATAAAAGATAATCCACTCACACAACACCAATCAAATTCAACACTACTCCCAATTCTATATACTCCTGATCCTAAAATTATAATTGATTTTTTTTTTTCAAAATACGAAACATCATGTTTCGATCCATTATATGTTAAATATAAATAATTAGTTTTTGATGGATATTCAGAGGCTAAGGTATCAATTTGCCTTGTAAAGGGAATTATCTTTTTTTTTTTTCTATATTTTCTTATATCATTTGATATTTTCGGTATTTCATTAATTGAAGAAGATATAAGTCCGGAAATTTGATTATCTGAAAATCCTTGTTTTTTAGATTGAAATAATAATTCATATGGAATATGATTTTTTTTATCAAAAAATTTTATTTTTTTTTTAGTTTTAAATAAATTTTCTAATTTAGAAATAAACCAAGGATTTATTTTGGTAAGTTTTGTAATATTATCTACTGATAATCCATTTTCAAATGCATCCTCAATAACTTCTATTCTAGAATATTTAGGATCTTTTAAAATTTTTATTACTGATTTTATCTTTTTTATTTTTTTTAATGGATTTATAAACCCATCTAATCCTAGATCTAACATTCTAAGTCCTTTTTGGAAGGCTTCTTCAAAAGACCCCCCTATAGACATTAACTCACCTACACTTTTCATACTACTTCCAATTTTAGTTGATACACCCTCAAATTTCTTTAAATCCCAACGGGGAATTTTACAAACAATATAATCTAAAGCTGGTTCAAAAAATGCAGATGTTAATTTAGTTACAGTATTTTTTAATTCATGTAATCCATATCCTAATGCTAATTTAGCTGCTATAAAAGCTAAAGGATATCCTGTTGCTTTAGAAGCTAACGCACTTGATCTTGATAAACGAGCATTTATCTCAATCACATTATATTTCTCTGAATTATTCGACAAAGCAAATTGAACATTACATTCACCTATTATATTAAAATATCTAGCTATTTTTATAGAAATAGATCGTAATTTATTATATTCTAGATTATTTAATGTTTGAGAGGGAGCTACTACAATGCTATCTCCAGTATGGATTCCTATAGGATCTATATTTTCCATATTACATACAGTAATACAATTATCATAACTATCTCTTACAACTTCATATTCAATTTCTTTCCACCCTTTCAGGGATTCTTCTATAAGAATTTGATAAGAATAAGATAATGCTACACTTGAAAGTTTTTTTAATTCATATACATTTTTAGCAAATCCACTGCCCAAGCCCCCAAGAGCATAAGCAGATCTAATTATCAAAGGAAAACCGATTTCCTTAGATGCATTTATAGCCTCATCTATAGAATTTACAGCTATACTTTTAGCAATGTTTATGCCTCTTTTAATTAACATCTGTCTAAAAATATCCCTATCTTCACTTTTAATAATATATGATATAGGAGTTCCTAAAACTTTTACATTGTTTTTTTTCATAACACCATTTTTAAATAATTCAATTCCACAATTTAAAGCTGTTTGACCACCAAATGAAATAAATATTCCTTGTGGTTTTTCTTTTTCTATTATTTTTTCTACAAAAAAAGGTGTAATAGGTAATGAATAAATTTTATCAGCTATTTTTTCTGATGTTTGAACTGTTGCTATATTAGGATTTACTAATATTGTAAATATCTTTTCTTCTTTCAGAGCTTTTAAAGCTTGTGTGCCAGAATAATCAAATTCTCCTGCTTCTCCTATTTTTAAGGCACCTGATCCTATTACTAATACTTTTTTTAGTTTCATTTATTAGTTTTCAATTTTATAAAATTCAAAAATACATCAAAAAGAAATTGAGTATCAATAGGTCCACTTGAGGCTTCGGGATGAAATTGAACGGAAAAAAAAAATTTTTCATAATTTATTAATCCCTCACAAGTATTATCATTTAAATTTTTAAAAAAAATTTTCCATCCATTTGGAATTTTTTTTGAATCTATTACATATCCATGATTCTGTGAAGTTATAAAACACCTATTAGTTCCTGATAAAATTACAGGTTGATTATTACTTCTATGACCATATTTAAGTTTATGAGTATCAAAACCTGCTGCCAGACCTAATAATTGATTTCCTAAACATATTCCAAATATGGGTTTATTAAATTTTAAAACTTTTCTAATATTAGTTATTGTAGTTTTATATTCCTTAGGATTTCCTGGACCATTAGAAATAAATAATCCATCATAATCTTCATTTAAAAAATCATAATTCCAAGGAACTCTTATTACAGTGCAATTTCTTTCTAAAAAACATCTAATAATATTATTTTTTACTCCACAATCTATAAGTAATATTTTATATTTTCCATTTCCATATATCTTTTTTTTATTTTTTTTTTTTATAGAAACTTTCTCTCCTAAATAATAATCTCCTAAATAATAATTATCTGTAATTTCATCTGATATGATTATTTTGCAGAACATAGTACCTTTCTTTCTAAGTTTTTTTGTTAGTGATCTTGTATCTATTCCAGATATACCTACTATCTGATTAATTTTTAAAAATTCTGATAATGTTTTTTCCATATTCCAGTGAAATTCATAATCTGAATAATAAGATGTAATTAATCCAGAAACATGTATTTTATCTGATTCATAAAATTTTTTTATATTATTTTTATATGAATTTATTGGAGGAATTCCATAATTTCCAATTAATGGATAAGTAAAAACTAATATTTGGCCTTTATAAGAAGGATCAGTTAAACTTTCATTATAACCAGTCATAGAGGTGTTAAAAACTATTTCTCCAGCTGATGATTTTTCATCCCCAAAACTATAAGCTTCATAAATACTCCCATCCTCCAAAATCAATTTGGCATTTTTATTTATCATTTTTTAAATAATACAATGCTTTTTTTAATTTTAAAATAAAGGTTTTTATATGTTTTTCTTCTATAGTCAGAGGAGGTAATAATCTTATTATTTTTTTCTTTAAAGAAGATCCTACAAAAATATTTTCATTTTTTATTAAAATATTTATTAATTTTTTTATTTGAAACTTAAACTTCAGTCCAAGCATAAGTCCTCTTCCTCTGATTTCTTTAATTTCATCAATTTCTTTTAAAGAATGAATCAATCTTTTGCCCATTTTTTTTGCATTATATATAAGACCTTCATTTTTTATAATGTTTAAAACAGAAATTCCTGAAGAACAAGCTAAATAATTTCCCCCAAATGTAGTTCCTAACATTCCATTAAATGGTTTAAATTTAGGATGAATAATTACTCCACCTATAGGAAATCCATTTCCCATGCCTTTAGCAATAGTAATTATATCTGGTTTAATTCCAGAATTTTGATGTGCAAAAAATAATCCGGTTCTACCATAACCACTTTGAATTTCATCTAATATAAGAATAGTATTATATTTTTTACATAAAAAATATAGGTTTTTAAAAAAATCTATTCCTGGATCAATTATTCCTCCTATCCCTTGTATTCCTTCTGAAATGACAGCACAAGTATCTTGTTTTTTTAATTCTTTTTCTAAACGAAATAGATCTTTATAAGTAAAAAATTTTACTTCATGTTGTAAATTTAAATTAGAAATAATTTTATAATTATCTGTAATGGCAATTGCCCCACTAGTCCTTCCATGAAAAGATTTTTTAAATGCTATTATTTTTTTTTTTTTATTCTTAAAAGACGCAATTTTAATTGCATTTTCATTTGCTTCTGCTCCTGAATTACATAAAAAAACTTTATAATCATTATATCCTGACATTTCTATAAGCATATTAGCTAATTTTTCCTGTTCAGGTATTTTAATAGAATTAGAATAAAAAGAAATTTTTTCTATTTGTTTTTTAAGATTCTTTACGAATTTCGGATGAGAATGACCAATTGAAATGACAGCATGTCCACCATAAAAATCCAAATATTTTTTATTCCTATTATCATAAAGATATATTCCTCTTCCTTTAATTATTTCTATATCTAGAATAGAATAAACCTTGAATAAATTCATTTTCTCTTTTTATACTCCCAAAGGAGTTAATTTTAACCCACAGGTTTCTTTCAAATTATACATAATATTCATATTTTGAACAGCTTGTCCTGATGCTCCTTTGATAAGATTATCAATAATACTAGTGATTATTACTTTTTTTTTAAAGTAATTCAAATTAATAATACATTTATTGGTATTTATAACTTGTTTTAAATGTATTTCTTTTTCAGAAATAAAAATAAAAGGATTTTTTTTATAAAAATTATAATATAATTTTTTTATTTCCTCAAATGAAAGTTCTATCCTAGTATATAATGTTGATATTATTCCTCTCGAAAAACAACCTCTATATGGTATAAAATAAATTTTTCCATTATATTTCTTTTGTAATTGATTTATAGTTTGTTTCACTTCCATTATATGGGAATGATTCAAAACCTTATATGTTGATATATTATTATTTCTCCAACTAAAATTTAATTTCTCATTATTCATTCTCCCAGCACCAGTCGATCCAGTTATAGCACTAATATGTATATTTTTTTTTAATAAATTGCTCTTTGCAAGAGGCAAAATTGCTAATTGTATAGCTGTTGCAAAACATCCTGGATTAGCAATATTCTTTGTTTTTTTTAAAATCTTTTTATTTAATTCAGGTAATCCATACTTAAATCTTCTTTTTTGAAATATAGAATTATTATTCATTCTAAAATCATTACTTAAATCAATTACATTTATTTTATCACAAATATTTTTTAAAATTTTTTTCGATTGCCCATGACCTATACAAAGAAATAATAAGTCAATATCATCAGTTATTTTCCTACTAAATCGTTTAGTCATTTCACCTATAAGATTTTGATGTATCTCTTCTATTGGAATTCCTGGATAAGTAGTACTTACTATATTTTTTATTTCAACTTTTGGATGATTATTAAGTATTTTAATTAATTCATTTGAAGTATATCCAGCCCCACCAATAATCCCTATCTTAATCATAATATTCTTTTTTTATATTATGATAAATTTTCATTTGATTTCCAAAAATTTTAATAAATCCTTTTACCTCATCACTTGTCCAGTCATTATTCATTTCACCATATTTAGCAATTTTAGATTTCATCATATCAAATTCTGATTCAATTCCTATTAATTCCAATCTATATGGATTTAATAAAATTTTTACTTTTCCACTTACTCTTTTTTGAGAATTTTTAAAAAAACACTCTATATCACGCATAATAGGATCTAAATATTGTGCTTCATGTAATAAATTTCCATACCAATTTGACAACTGATCTTTCCAATAAATTTGCCATTTAGTTAAAATATGTTTTTCTAAAAGTTGATGTGCTTTTATTATTAATAAAGCGGCTGACGCTTCAAATCCTACTCTTCCTTTTATTCCAAGAATAGTATCTCCTACATGACAATCTCTTCCTATAGCAAATTTAGACGATATTTTTTCAATTTTCAGAATATTGTTTAATTTTAAATCTTTAATTTTATTAATAGATATTAATTCTCCTTTTTTAAATTCTAATTCTAAAAATTTTTTCTTCTTTTCAGATAATTTTGAAGGATAAGCTTCTTCAGGTAATGATGTTGATGAGTTTAATGTTTCTTCACCTCCTATACTAGTGCCCCAAATTCCTTTATTAATAGAATATTTAGCTTTTTTCCAAGAAATTGTGAGCCCTTTCCTTTCTAAAAAATCGACTTCCTCTTTTCTAGATAATTTTTTCTCTCTTATTGGAGTTATTATAACTGTCTCAGGACATAAAATTTTAAAGGCTAAATCAAATCTAACTTGATCATTTCCTGCTCCTGTACTTCCATGAGAAATAGCTTTTACATTTAATTTTTTCGAAAATTCGGCAATTAAAATTGCTTGAAAAAATCTTTCTGAACTAACAGATAAAGGATATGTATTATTTTTCAGTATATTTCCATATATTAAATATTTTATACATTTATAATAATAATATTCCTTAGCATTAATAGAATAATGATAAATAGCTCCTATCTTTAAAGCTCTTTTTTCAATCAATTCAAGCTCTTTATTCTTAAATCCTCCAGTATTTATTATAATAGTTATTACTTTATATCCTTTATTAGTTAAATATTTTAAACAATATGAAGTATCTAATCCACCACTATATGCTAATAATATTTTTTCTCCTTTGTCTAAATATAAATCTTTTTTTTTATATTTTGGATCATATAATAATCCTGTACAGAAACACATTTTTTTTTTCTTTCTAAGAAGAATCTCATAATTTGTACAACTTTTACATCCTTTCCAAAATGTTTCAGATTTAGTTAACTCACTAAATAATACCGGCTTAAACCCTAAATCGGTATTAATCTTTATTACTGCAGGACTAGTAGTAATACTAAAGATTTTTGAATTAGGAAATTTCTTTTTTGATAATTTAAATATTTTTAATTTCATCATTTTAGCTAATCCGTGGAACCTGTATTTAGGAAATACAATTAGTCCAGAATTAGATAAGAACTTTTTCTTTTCAAATACTTCAAAGTAACTAAATCCTGCTAAATTTCCATTAAAAAAAGCGATAACAGAAAATCCATCCACCATTTTTTTTTTAATATATTCAGGATCTCTTCTTGATATACCAGTACCTCTAACTTTTGCAGAATATTCTATCTGTTTACAGATAATATCAGCATATTTTTTATCATCATAATTAGCTCTTCTAACGGTTAGGTTCATTCAAGAGAAAGAGAAAGAGAAAGAGAAAGAGAAAGAGAAAGAGAAAGAGAAAGAGAAAGAGAAAGAGAAAGAGAAAGAGATCAAAAGAAATAAATTAGAAAGTCACTTTATAGTTAAGTTTATATCCATCCCTAAGGGATTCTAAAAAATTCTTATTTATATTTATCAAATATTTATTTGAATAATATTTTATATTTAAATTATTTTTTTTATCATAAACTGTAATCTGTAATTTTTTACTGCCTAAATTCTTAGAAATTAATTTTTTCAAATTCTTTACAAAAGAATCATTTAATTGATTAATGTCAATAAAAATCTCTATTTTTTTAGATAGTAAAGTTAATACTTTTTTTAGGGTTAAAATTTTAAGAATTTTAATATATTTTATTTTCTTTTTCTTTTTAAATTGTTTAATTTCTAATTTCATATAAATTCTATTATTCTCATAAATAATATTTTTATATTTTTCATAATTTTCTCTAAAAAGTTTAAATTCTTTTTTAGATTTATAATCTTCTAAAATAAAAATTATATAATTTTTATTATTTTTTAATAAATTTAATGATTTCGAGATTATTCCACAAATATTAATTTTTTTTCCAATAAATTTTTCTTTATTAAAATTTAAATCTTCTATTGTGGCATTAGTCAAATGTTTTATTTCATATTTATATTCATTCAATGGATGATAAGTAAGATACATTCCTATTACTTCTTTTTCTTTCTTTAATTTTTCAAATAAATTCCAATTTTTACAACTTTTAAAGTTTGGTTTTAAAATTTCTATATCTTTAATATTCTTAAAAAGTGAGTTTTTAATATTCTCTTTTATTTTTTTGTATTTTACCCCAAATTTTATAATTTTTTCAATCATATTTGATCCATTTTCTTCATAAAAATATTGTGATCTCTGAATCTTAAAATTCTCAAAAGCTCCTGAAACCACTAAATTTTCTAAAACTTTTTTATTCACTAAACGTAAATCCACCTTTTTAATTAATCCCAATATAGAATTATATTTTTTTTTTCTTTCTTTCAGAATAGATTTCACAGAATATTCTCCTATTCCTTTAATAGCTCCAATCCCAAATCGAATAAATCCCAGTTTATTAACTGTAAATTTATAATCACTTTCATTTATATCAGGTCCAAGTACTATTACTCCAATTCGGTTACATTCTTCAATAAAAAACGAAATATCTTTTATATTTTTCATATTATTGCTTAATACTGATGCCATATATTCAGCTGGATAATGTGTTTTTAGATAAGCTGTTTGAAAAGCTATATATGAATAACATGTCGAATGAGATTTATTAAAAGCATATGAGGCAAAAGATTTCCAATCTTTCCATATTTTTTCTAAAATTTTGCTTGAAAAACCATTTTTCTTTCCACCATCTATAAATTGTTTTTTCATATTCGATAATAGATTTTTTTCTTTTTTACCTATAGCTTTTCTTAACAAATCTGCATCTCCTTTACTAAATCCAGATATTTTTTGTGATATCAACATCACTTGTTCTTGATAAACTGTTATTCCATAAGTTTCTTTTAAAAATTCCTTAAGCTCAGGAAGATCATAAGATATTTTTTCCTGTCCATGTTTCCGTGCTATAAAATTAGGAATATACTGCATTGGGCCAGGACGATATAAAGCATTCATAGCTATTAAATCATAAAATTTATCTGGTTTTAATTGTTTCAGATATTTTTGCATTCCATGAGATTCATATTGAAAAACCGCCACTGTTTCTCCATTTTTAAATAATTCATAAGTTTTTTCATCATCAAGAGGGATATTCTCTAGTTTTATATTTTTCTTTCTATTTTTAATTAGAAATAATGTTTCTTTAATTATAGTCAACGTTTTTAACCCTAACAAATCCATTTTTAATAAACCCATTTTTTCTACAACCTCATTATCAAATTGAGTTAATAACAAATTAGAATCTTTAGTTTTAGCAACAGGTATATATTTTTTAATATCTGAAGGGGTAATTATAATTCCACATGCATGAATTCCAGTGTTCCTAACAGAACCTTCAATTCCCATCGCTTGTTTCAGCGTTTTAGCTTGTAAAGTATTTTTTTCTTTAAAAATTTTTTTTAATGTTATTACATTTTTTAATTCTTCAAATTTTAAAATTTTTTTTAAATCTTTTATATCTTTTGTAATTATCTCTTTTAGAGAGAAATTAGTAGGGACCATTTTTGCCATTTTGTCTGTTTCTTCTAAAGAAAGATTCAAAACACGAGCCGTATCTCTTATTGAAGATTTTGCTCCCATTTTTCCATATGTTATTATTTGAGCCACGTTATCTTTTCCATATTTATTAACTACCCATTGAATTATTTTTTCACGACCTTTATCATCAAAATCAATATCAATATCAGGTAGAGAAACACGATCAGGATTTAAAAATCTCTCAAAAAGAAGATTATATTTGATTGGATCTATCTTAGTTATACCTATACAATAAGCCACAACAGATCCAGCCACAGAACCTCTTCCAGGCCCTACTTCAACACCTATCTTTTTTGCTTGCAAAATCAAATCTTGTACTATAAGAAAATATCCAGGATATCCTATTTTTTTTATAGTTTCAAGTTCAAATTCAATTTTTTTTTTTATTTGCTCATTTAAATGAGAAAAATCATTTAAATGAGAAAAATCATTTAAATGAGAATGAGAAAAATCATTTAAATGAGAATGAGAAAAATCATTTAAATGAGAATGAGAAAAATCATTTAAATGAGAATGAGAAAATTTTTTTTTAGCACCTTTATAGGTTAAATATTTTAAATATTCATTTTCATAATGAATATCATTCGATTTACAATCTTTTTTTCTCCATTTCTTAGGAATTTCAAATTTTGGTAATAAAATTGGATTTGAAATATCATAAACTTCTACTTTTTCTATTAATTCTTTTAAATTCTCAAATGCTTCCGGGATATCTGAAAAAATATTATACATTTGTAATTTCTTTTTAAAATAAAATTCTTGATTGGGAAATCCAAAACGAAATCCTTTTCCTTTACCTATAGGTATAGATTGCTTTTGACAATTTTTTACACATAATAAAATATCATGTGCATTAGCATCTTTTTTATCAAGATAAAAATTATTATTTTGTGCAATAAATTTTACCTTATATTTTTTTGCAAATTTTATAAGAATTTTATTTACATGATCTTCTTCTTCTAAACCATGCCTTAATATTTCAATATAAAAATCGTCTTTAAATAAATTATGCCACCATTTAAATACTTTTTCTGCCTCTTTTTCTCCTTTCTTTAATAAAGTCAATGGAATTTCAGAATTTAAATCTCCACTAATTGCTATTAAATTTTCCTTATATTTTTCCACTAAATTTTTTCCAATTCTAGGAATTCCTGAATAATATCCATCTATAAATCCCTGAGAACATAATTTTGATAAATTATCATAACCATTTTTATTTTTTGCAACCAAAACTTGGTGATAAATTTTATCAGGGTTTTTTTTAGTAAATTTTTTTATTAAATAATTATCTGATATAAATAATTCACATCCTATAATTGGTTTTATTTTTTTTTTTTCACTCTCATTAATAGTTTTAATCTTATTCATCAAATTAAAAACTCCCATCATATTTCCATAATCCGTTATTCCTACTGCATCCATCTCATATTCTATAGTTTTTTTAATTAAAGAATTTATATCAATTGTTGAAGACAAAATTGAAAAATAAGTATGATTATGAATATGTGAAAAATATTTCTTTTTCAATAATTTTTTTTCAAAATTTAATTTTTTAAAATTCAAATTTTTAATTTTAGATAAATTAATTTTCTTAATATTAATTTTTAATAATTTTTTATTAACATTCTTCAGTGATATTATTCCAATACGTAATAATTCAAAAAAACATTTGGAAGTTGCTAATACATCTGATTTCGAATCATGAGCAATAAATGTATCATTAAATAATTTTTTATAAAGTTCTGTTAATGTAGGCCATTTCAATTTTCCTTTTCCTCTTTTTATAGCACAAAAATTAATAGATTTTTCTTTAGTATCAATAATTTTTTTTTTATATAAATCATGTATTTTATTTAATCTAATAAATTCAGCACATAATACTTTTAGATCAAAATAAATATTATGACCAATTAAAAATTTATAATTTTTTATTCTTATCTTAAATTTTTCTAATACAAAATTTATTTTATATCCTTTTTCCAGGGCTTCTTCTGTACTTATCCCATGTATTTTAGTTGAGTTAAAAGGAATCTCAAAACCTTCTGGTTTAATTATGTAATCTTTCAGTTCTATTAATTTTAAGTTTTCATCATATAAGCACCATGATAGTCTTACTAAACGTGGCCAATTAATTATTGGTGCATTATAATTTTTAGGTAATCCTGTCGTTTCTGTATCGAATATTATATACATAATATTTTATTTAATTATTCTATACATTTCCAAGTGGGGAAGTGGGTGATACTGGATTCGAACCAGTGACCCTCTGCTTGTAAGGCAGATACTCTTAACCAACTGAGCTAATCACCCTTTTTTCACATTTTATTATTTATTTTCCAATACAAAATTTCGAAAAAATATTTGATAGGATATCTTCATTAGTCACTTCACCAATTATTTGGCCTAAACACTCTAAAGCTGTCTGTAAAGATATATATAAAAATTCTGGGGAAATTGATTTTTCTAAATCTTCTTTCACTTTATAAAGATAAAAAATAGCTTTTTTCAAATTTTCATAATGTCTTGTTTGAGTAATTATTATAGAATTTTCTTTTAAAGAAGTAATTTTTTTAGAAAAAAAAGTAATTTCATCTAATAAATTCTTTATCCCATATCCATATTTAGCTGATATATGAAATATATCTTTATCTTGATAATTTCTTAAATTTATTTTTTTTTTAATTAAATCATATTTATTTATTAAAATAAATATTTTTTTTTTCGGGTATTTTTCTTGTAAAGATTTTAAATTTTTCATTAGAATTTCTTCATTCAAACAATCAAAGACATATAAAATTAAATCAGATTTTTTTATATTTTTATATGTTTTTTTTATTCCTAATTTTTCTATATAATCTTTTGTTTTATTATTTATTCCGGCTGTATCTATAAAACGAAATTTTATCCCATTTATAATCAAATTTTCTTCTATATAATTTCTAGTGGTCCCTGCAATATTAGATACTATTGATCTTTCATCTTTCAATATTTTATTAAATAAAGTTGATTTGCCAACATTAGTACATCCTATTATAGATACTAATATTCCATTTTTTAATGCATTTCCTATTTTAAATGATTTTATTAGATCATTAATTTTTTTTATTATATTATCTAAAATTTTTTGGAATTCTCTCTTATTTAATACAAATAAATTTTCTTCAGAAAAATCTAGTTCAAGTTCTATTAATGATAACAAATCGATTATTTTTTTTCTTAAGTTTTTTATTATATTCGAAATATTGCCCCGCATTTGATTAATAGCCAATTCATGAGAAAAAAGTGTTTCTGAATTTACAAGATCTAGTATTGATTCAGCTTGACAAAGATCTATTTTTCCATTAATAAAAGCACGGAAAGTAAATTCTCCAGGATTTGCTAATCTTGCTCCTTGGTCAATAATTATTGACAAAATTTTATTTTGTATATACATAGAACCATGACAAGAAATTTCTACTACATCTTCTCCAGTATATGATTTTGGTTTTTTAAAAACCAAAATTAATACCTTATCAATAATTTTTTTTTTAATTTTAATAAATCCTAAATTTATAGAATTTTCAGATAATTTTTTTTTTAAGGAAATAGAAACAAATATATTATTTATAATTTTTATAGAATTCTTTCCTGACATTCGTATAACAGCAATTGCTCCATAGCCACTAGGAGTAGCTATAGCTACTATAGTATCCTTCTCTTTTAACATTTAATTAATTCTTTTTTTTTAAAATAAATAAAATATCTTCTGATATTTGGAATTCTTCATTCGTTTTAATAACAAGAATTTTCACTTTATTCTTTTTTTTTTGAATTTCAATGACATTTTTCTTTTCATTAATAAAATTAAAATTATTTTTTTTCTTATCTAATTTTATTCCAAAAAAATCTAAATCTTTACAAATCAGTTTCCGCATTAAAATATCATTTTCTCCTATTCCTCCAGTAAATATTAATGCATCTACCCCATTCATTACAGATATAGATATTCCTATATATTTTTTTACTCTATAAGCATACATTTCATATGCTAATATTGCTTTTTTATCTCCTTTTTCATATTTTTTTTTTATATCTCTCATATCACTATAACCTGATAATGCCAACATTCCACTTTTTTTATTTAAAATTTCAATTAATTCATCTATTTTAAACCCTTTTTTTAAAGCATGAAAAATAATATTACTATCTATATCCCCAGATCTAGTCCCCATTATTAATCCACTATTTGGAGAAAATCCCATAGACGTTTCTACAGATTTTCCAGAATTTATAGCTGTTACACTTGATCCATTTCCTAGATGGATAGTAATTAATTTCACTTTCTTATTTTTTAAATACTGTATAGCTGTTTTGGAAACAAATTTATGACTAATTCCATGAAAGCCATAGGATCTAATATAATGTTTTAAATAAAATTCATCTGGAATTGCATATAAATAAGATTTTTTAGGAATTGTAGAATGGAATTCAGTATCAAATACTGCTACTTGAATTGAAGTTTTAAAAATTTTTTCAGAAATCTTTATTCCCATATAATTAATATAATTATGTATAGGAGCTATCTTAAAAAGTTTTTTTATTTTTTTTTTTACATTATCTGAAATTATTGTAGGTTTCCTAAAAAAATAACCTCCATGAACTATTCTATGACCTATAGCATATATTTCCTCTGGAATCACCTTTTCATCACATAATAAATTTTTCATTTTTTTTATCCCTAAAAAATGATTCTCTATTTTTTTATTTAAAATACTTTTTTTTAAAATTTGTTTTTTCAAAACAATCTGTTTTATTCTACTTCCAGACATTCCAATTCTTTCTATTAATCCTTTTATCAAAAATTTCTTATTTTCTAATAATTGATATTTAATTGAAGAACTTCCTAAATTTAATATTAATAATTTCATTTTTTCTGAGCTTGTATACAAGTAATAATAATAGTATTATATATATCTTTTACAGTAGATCCTCTGCTTAAATCATTAATAGGTTTTTTTAATCCTTGCAATATTGGTCCAATCGAAATCGATTTAGTTTCATGTTTTACTGCTTTGTAAGTATTATTACCTGAATTCAGATCAGGAAAAATAAATATATTAGCTTTACCTTCTAATTTGGAATTAGGTAATTTGTTTTTACAAATTTTTTTCTCTACTGCAGCATCATATTGAATCGGACCATCTATTCTAAGACTAGGATTAATGTATTTCACAATCTCTGTCGCTTTTCTAACTTTCTCTACTTCTTTTCCCAATCCAGAATTGCCAGATGAATATGATAACATTGCAATTTTAGGTTTTATTCCAAATAATTTAGCAGTTTCTGCTGAACATATTGCTATCTCAGCTAATTGTTCTGATGTCGGTGTAGAAATAATAGCACAATCTGAATATATTATTACACGTTTTTGTAATAACATAAAAAACATAGATGATACAGTTTTTATACCTATTTTAGGTTTTATTATCTGTAAAGCTGGCCTAACTGTCTTAGCAGTAGTATTCACTGCTCCTGAAACCATTCCATCAGTTATTCCTTTATAAACCATCATAGTTCCAAAATATGAAAAATCTGAAATAAGAACTTTTGCTTCTTCAAATTTAATCCCTTTCTCTTTTCTTAATTCATAAAAAGTTTCAGCAAATTCATTTAAATATATAGAATTTTTAGGATTTATAATTTTTATTTGTTTTTCATCCCAAAATAAATTTAAATTTTTAATTTTCTTTTTAATTTTTTTTTTATCACCTAATAAAGTTAACTTTCCAAGTTTATTATATATAAAAATTGATGCAGCTATAATAATACGTTCTTCCTCTCCTTCAGGTAAAACTATATGTTTTTGTGCATTTTTACTTATAAAAAAAATTTTTTTTTTAAACTTTTGTGGAGTAATATACATTTTTTAATTTATACATTTTTTAATATTTGTTCTACATTTTCTTCTTTCACTTTATAAAGAAATAAAAATCTTAAATTTAATTTATGTTTTTATCTAGTCTTAAAAATAAAAGAGCTGCTATATTAATAAAAAAAGAAATCTCTTCAATATTTAATCGAAAATTAATCTATTCTCCTCATAGGATTTTTATAATCATTACTCAAGTAATTCTCAATTCTGATTTTAGTTTAGCAAAAATTTTTATAAGTTTTTTTCCAAAAAAAAATCAATATTCTTTAATTAAAAAAATTAATAAAAAATCAAAATTTTATAAAAAAATTTTATTTCAAAATTTAAGATTTCATTTTAAAAAAATGCCGAATCTCTCTTTTTATATAGATGATTCATTAGAATATATAGAGAAAATCAATAAAGCCCTTCTAGGAAAAGAAGAAAATCCTCTTAAGAGAAAAAAAATAATTTAAAAATAATTAAACTTTTCGGAAGGATCTATATTTTTTAATGTTTCATACATTATATTAATACAATTTTCTATATCTTTTTTTATAGCCATTTCTACTGTTGTATACCTATAACGAATTGGAATAGAGATTAAAGCATAAATTCCCCTCGAAAAATAATCTTGATTGTTTACCAGTCTTTGAAATGATAAATTATTTTTATTAGCAATAAATATAATTTTTTCACGTAAATTATTGTTTATTGATGGAGAATAATTTATTACTGGTCCTAATCCGCATTTTATCTCTCCATTTATTTTTTTATTCCTCATCAAAGGATAAGTCTCATTACATACATCAATTTTTATAACTATATTAGCTGGGGTAGTCTCTTTTTTTCTTACAGTATTTATAACATATAACCCATATGGTAATAAAACATTATTTTTTTTTATTAATCTCATTACTTCGGCTATAATAAATCCACAAATTTTATGGGCACTACCTACATAATATTTATTATTCAATATAAAAAAATCATATTGAGAAGTAACCCTACAACCTACATTAATTCCCAAATTTTCTACTTCTTTTAAAGTAGAAGCCCCTATATCTATCAAAAAAAAATTTCCTAATTTTTCATAAATTTTATAAAAAAAAACTCCATCAATAATTCCATTTTTAGTATGAATATTCACACGTTTGGAAGGTGCAATTTTCTTATCAACACAAGCAACATAAATGATTCCATCATCTGAAATATAATTTATATACCATTGTCTTGCCTCTACATGAGCTTCAATTACAATTTTAAACGAATTATATTTATTTATTATTCCTATAACGGTTCCATAATTATCGGTTTCAATTGAATCTGAATATTGTTCTATATAATTCTTCCAAATTCTTGGAGAAGAAACTTCTTCTTCCACTAAAGAAGAAGCATATAAATATTTATATAAAAAAAATTCTGATTTTTTACATATTTTATACATATGTTTTATTTTTCTATCTCAGTAAATTTCACATTATTACTTCTAAAATTAAGTCTTAAATTAAATAATCCACCATTTCTATTTTTAGCTATTATAAATTCTGCTTCTCCTTGACAAGGAGAAGATTCCTCATCATCCCAATTATTAAAACCATAATAATCCGGACGATAAATAAATGAAACAATATCTGCATCTTGTTCTATAGCCCCAGATTCTCTTAAATCTGATAATAAAGGTCTTTTATACCCACCTCTTATTTCTACAGCACGTGATAATTGTGAAATAGCAACTATAGGTATATTTAATTCTTTTGCTATAGATTTTAAACTTCTTGAAATCAGAGAAATTTCTTGTTCTCTATTTAGAGGTTTATTTAAATTCCTATTACTTACTGTCATTAATTGTAAATAATCTATAATTATTATTCCTATTTTATATTGTGATACCATACGTCTACATTTAGCTCTTAAGTCAAAAACAGATAAAGAGGGGGTATCAT
Organism: Candidatus Karelsulcia muelleri; assembly: GCF_003214255.1. Classification (GTDB taxonomy): domain Bacteria; phylum Bacteroidota; class Bacteroidia; order Flavobacteriales; family Blattabacteriaceae; genus Karelsulcia; species Karelsulcia muelleri_B. The sequence goes on along the minus strand of NZ_CP029011.1, from coordinate 112,671 downwards.
CAATAAATAAAGGGGAATTTTTTAATTTTTTTATTTTAGTCAAAATATTCTTCCATTCAAAATCAGAAAAAACTGATTTTCTAAATTCTTCAGAAGAAATTTCTGTTTCCGAATAAATTAATCTTGTAATTAATTGTAGGGAAGACATTTCTAAAGAAAAAATCATTGTAGGTATATTATATTTAATAACAATATTTCTAGTCATAGAAAGAGCAAAAGAGGTTTTTCCCATTCCAGGTCGAGCCGCAATAATGATTAAATCAGATTTTTGCCATCCTCCAGTAAGATTATCAATCGATTTAAATCCTGAAGGAATTCCACTTAATCCATTATTAAGTTGGATTTTTTTTATATTTGATAAAGCATTATCAATTAAATTTTGAGCTTTTTCAGATTTTTTATTAAATTTATTCTGACTAATATTAAATAATTGTGATTCTGCATAATTTAAAAGATCCACTACATCCGTCGTTTCTTTATATGAAGTTTTTATTATATAAGAAGAAATTTCAATTAATCGTCTTAATATAAATTTTTGTTTAATTATATTTGCATGATATTCTATATGAGCTGAAGAAATGACTTTTTGAGTCAGTTTTATCAGATAATAATCTCCTCCTATAAAATTAATTTTGCCTTCTTTTTTTAATTGATTTGAAACAGTATATAAATCTATAGGCTGAGAATTATTAAATAATTTTTGTATCACTTTAAAAATTTCACGATTTTCATTTTTATAAAAAATTTCTGGAGTTATTATCTCTATAAGATTAGAAAAGACTTTTTTATCAATCATCAATGCACCTAAAACTGCTTCTTCTAAATCTATAGCTTGAGGGGGAGATTTTATCATTTTTTATAGATGAATCGGTTTCTTTCCTTTAGCCATTAATGCCGCTTCTTTAACAGCTTCACTAAAAGTAGGATGAGCATAAGTTATTAATGATAAATCATCAGATGATGCTTTTAATTCCATTGCTAATACAGCTTCAATTATTAGATCTGAAACTCTAGGACCTATCATATGAATTCCTAATATTTCATCTGTTAATTCATTAGATAAAATTTTTATAAATCCATTAATTTCTCCACTTGAAATAGCCCGGCCTAAAGCTTTAATAGGAAATTTTCCTATTTTATAATTTATATTCATATTTTTTAATTCTTTTTCACTTTTTCCTACACTTGCTACTTCTGGATTTGTATAAATTACAGATGGAATTAAATTATAATTAATTTTCTTTTTTAACCCATAAATTTTTTCTGAAACCAAAATTCCTTCTTTTTCAGCTTTATGAGCTAACATTAATCCTCCAATTACATCACCTATAGCATATATATTTTCTATATTGGTTTGTAAATTTTTATTTACTAATATAAACCCTTTATTATTTTTTTTTATTCCAATATTTTCTAATTCTAGATTTTTTGTATATGGAATTCTTCCTATTGATAATAAACAACAATCACATATTAAATTTATTTTCTCATTTTTATTTTTATTGGCATAAATTTTAACATTAGATTTAATTATTTCTATGTTTTCAACTTTTGTTGAAAAATAAAATTTAATTCCATCTTTTTTTAAAATATTTTTTAATTCTTTACTTAAAGAAAAATCTAATTTCTTTATTAAAGTTTTTTCATATTCAATTATTGTTACATCTGATCCTAATTTATTATATAATGATCCTAATTCAATCCCTATTACACCACCTCCTATTATTGCTAATTTCTTTGGAATATAATTCAGTGATAATATTTCTGTAGATGACAATATTTTTTTTCCATCTATTTTGGCAAATGGTAATTCCATTGGTTTAGAGCCAGTTGCTATTATAGCATAAGTAAAATTTATTTTTTCTATTTTCGATTCATTGTTTAAAACCAAAAGAGTATTTTTATCTTTAAAACTAGCTGTTCCTAAATAAGGGGTTATTTTATTTTTAAAAAAAAGATATTTTATTCCTTTACAAATGTTGTTAATAATATTTTTTTTTCTATTCATCAATTGATTAAAATCTAATAAAAGATTTTCAAAGGTTATTCCATGTTTAAAAAACATATTTTTAGCTTTATGATAAAATTCCGCAGAATATAAAAGTGTTTTTGATGGTATACATCCTACATTAAGACAAGTTCCTCCAAATTGATTATATTTTTCTATAATAGCAGTTTTAAATCCTAATTGTGAACAACGTATTGCAGATATATATCCACCAGGACCAGATCCTATTATAACAACATCATAAAAATTCATCTTTTTATTTAATTTCTTCAAGTTAAATTTAAGTTTATAACTTTATTTTCTCTAATTATGGTAATTTTTAGTTCTCCTGGAAACTTGATTTCAGTTTTAATTTTTTTCAATAAATCACAAGATAATTGTGAAAGTTTTTTTTCATCTATTTTTTCACTTTCAACAATAACACGTAATTCTTTGCCTGATTGAAGTGCAAAAGCTTTTTTTACTACATTAAAATTCATTGCTAAATTTTCAATTTCATTTAATCTTTTTAAAAAAAATTCATAATTTTTTCTTCTAATTCCAGGTCTAGAACTACTTATAGTATCTGATATTTGAATTATAGGAGATAAGAAGGATTTCATTTCTATTTCATCATGATGAGAACCAATAGAATTCCAAATATATGGATGTTCTCCAAATTTTTTTGCTAAATTCATTCCTAATAATGCATGAGAAAGTTCATATTCAATATCTGAAACTTTTCCAATATCATGTAACAATCCTGCACGTTTAGCAAATTTTACATTTAATCCAATTTCAGATGACAAAATTGAAGCTAAATTAGCAACTTCACGAGAATGTTCTAATAAATTTTGTCCATAAGAAGAACGAAATTTCATGGTACCTACCATTTTAATTAATTCTGGATGAATAATTCTTATTCCCATTTCAATTAGACTTTTTTTTCCAATTTTAAATATTTTATTTAAAATTTTTTTTTCAGAATAAAAAACCATTTCTTCTATTCGTGAAGGATTTATTCTTCCATGGAAAATTAATTGAACAATTGCCAATTTGGCTATTTCTCTTCTTATTGGATTAAAACTAGATAATAAAATATATTCTGGATTTTCATCTATTATAATTTCTACTCCAGTTAAATTTTCTAAAAATCTAAGATTTTCTCCATTTTTTCCTATAAGTTTTCCTTTCATTTTTAATGAATCTAAATTCAAAAGAGAAATAGAATTTTCTATAGAAAAAGATGTTGCTAATTTTTGAATAGATTGAATTATTATTTTTTTTGCTAAAAAATGCATTTGTTTTTTTTTTGTTTTAAAAATTATTTCAATATTTGAATTAAATATTTTTTTTTTTTCTTTTTTGAAAAATTTTATTAAAAAATAACGTGCAGTTGAAAATGAAATATTCGAAATATTTTCTAAAAAAAAAATATTTTTTTTATATAAATTATTAATTTTATATTTAAAAAAATTTAAAAAAAAACAATTTTTTTCATAAAAAAAAATTTTTTTAAATAAAGTAATTTTTTTTTTATTAAATAATAATTGTTGTTTATAAAATATTATAAACATTTATAAACTTAAATTAATTATGATTGATGAAAATTTAAAAGAAGAATTCAAAAAATTAAAAATTAAAGGAATTGAAGAAAATAATAATGCAGATTTTGAAAATTATAAAAAACGTCTCAAAATAAAAAATGCCAATAAAACGTTGGAATTATTACATATAAAAATGAAACATAAAAAAGGGGATATTTTTAATATTAGAAAATTAGTAACATAAAAACCAATTAAAAATGACAAAAAAAGATTATTACGAAATATTAGGTATATCCAAACAAGCCTCTCCTGAGGAAATAAAAAAAGCTTACAGAAAATTAGCAATAAAATATCATCCAGATAAAAATCAAAATAAAAATAAAAAAAAAGCTGAAGAAAAATTTAAAGAAGCAGCTGAAGCTTATAATGTCTTAAGTAATCCAGAAAAAAAACAACGTTATGATCAATTTGGACATTACGGATATTCTGGTTCGGAAGGAATGAAGATGGAAGAAATTTTTGAAAATTTTGGAGATTTATTTGGAGATGCTTTTAGTGGTAGTTTTTCAGACTTTGGATTTGGAAATTATAATAGAAAAAAAATTTTTAAAGGAAGTGATCTAAGAATCAGAGTAAAATTAACTTTAAAAGAAATTTTAAAGGGGGTAGAAAAAAAAATTAAAGTTAAACGCATGAAATTTGCTAAAGGTGGAGAATTTTTCTCTTGTAAAAATTGTAATGGAACAGGAAAAATTACTCGTGTAACCAATACGATTCTAGGGAAAATGCAGACAACTACTACATGTAATTTCTGCAATGGATTAGGAAAAAAAATTAAAAAACTTCCTAAAGGAGCAAATAATAAAGGTCTAAAAAAAGAAGAAGACTTAATAAGTCTTAAGATTACTCCTGGAGTTACTGAAGGTATACAATTAAAAATATCAGGAAAAGGAAATGAGGCTCCATTTGGAAATGGAATTTCTGGGGATCTTATAGTAGTTATTGAAGAAATTCATCATGAAAAATTCAAACGTGAAGGAAAAAATTTACATTATGATTTATATATATCTTTTCCAGATGCAGTATTAGGGACTTTTGAAGAAGTTCCTACTGTCGATGGAAAAGTTCGATTAAAAATCGAAGCAGGAACCCAATCAGGAAAAATTCTTAGATTAAAAGGGAAAGGATTACCTTCTATTGAAGGTTATGGAAAAGGAGATTTCCTGATTCATATCAAGATATGGACTCCTAACCAATTAAATGAAGACCAAAAAAAAATTTTTGAGAAATTTAAATTTGAAAAAAATTTTATTCCGAATCCTAAAAAAGGAAAAGAAATATGAAACGGGTAATTGTCGGAATGTCTGGTGGTGTAGATTCTAGTGTAGCAGCTTTGTTATTAAAAAAACAAGGTTATGAGGTCATTGGAATATATCTTAAATATTCTAATTCTAATATTAATACTTGGAGAGAAGATAGTATAGACGCAATGTTAGTTTCTCAAACTTTAAAAATTCCATTTTATATTATTGATATAAGTAAAATCTATAAAAAAAAAATTATAAAATATATTTATAAAGAATATAGAAAAGGTTTTACCCCTAATCCTGATATACTTTGTAATAGGAAAATTAAATTTAAAATCTTTTTAGAAAAATTAATTGATTTAAAATCAGATTTTATTGCAACAGGTCATTATGTTAGAAAAAAAGAAATTTTTGAAAATGGAAAAATTTATTATCAAATAAAATCTGGTATTGATCAGAATAAAGATCAATCATATTTTTTATGTAAACTTAATCAAAATCAAATAAAAAAATCTCTTTTTCCACTGGGAAATTTAACTAAAAAAGAAGTGAGACAAATAGCTAGTAAATATCATTTAATTAATGCTAAAAAAAAAGATTCTCAAGGAATTTGTTTTATTGGAAAAATAAAATTATTTAATTTTTTAAAATTAAAATTAAAAAAAAAAGAAGGTTCTATTATAGAAATTAATCAAAATAGTAAAAATTATAAAAAAGAAGATGGAAAAATTATAGGAAAACATATAGGAGCTCATTTTTTTACAAAAGGTCAAAGAAAAGGATTAAAAATTGGGGGATATAAATTTCCTTTATTTGTAATAGAAAAAGATATAAAAAATAATATTTTATATGTAGGAATGGGAAAAAATCATCCAGGATTATATACAAAAGTTGTTTTGATAAAAAAAAAAAATATTCATTGGATCAATCCAAATCATGATTTTTTTAAAAAAGAAGTTAAATGTAGAATTAGATATAGACAAAAGTTGCAAAAAGCTACTTTATATAAAAAAAAAAATAAAATATATGTAGAATTTGAAATTCCACAATTAGCTGTTAATGCAGGTCAATTTATAGTTTGGTATATAAATAATGAAGTAATAGGTTCTGGCAGAATAGGTTAAATTATAAATTATAAATTATAAATTATAAATTATAAATTATAAATTATAAATTATAAATTATAAATTATAAATTATAAATTATAAATGAAGGATAGGAGGAAATTGAAATTTTATAATTCAAATTCAAATTCAAATTCAAATTCAAATTCAGAGGATCCACTTAAAAGTATAAGATTTTATATTGAAAACAATTTTCAAATTCTTTCTATAGAAAGAATTATTTATGAATTTAATAAAATTTTATTAGATAAAAATCCTTCTAAAGGAATTTTTTTCTATTATAAAATAGGATTATTAAAAATAATTCTACCAGAATTAATAAATATTAAAGGTATAAAAAAAATTCATTGTTTTAAACATAAAGATAATTTTTATCATACATTAAAAGTAGTAGATAATATTAGTAATTATTCTAATAATCTTTGGTTAAAATGGGCAGCATTATTACATGATATTGGAAAATATCTAACTAAAAAATATAGATCAAATATTGGATGGACTTTTTATTCACATGAATTAATAGGTGCAAAAATGATTGATTCAATTTTTAAAAGACTTAAATTACATAAAAAAAAAAATATTAAATATATTAAAAATATTATTAAATATAGTTCAAGACCTATAACTTTAATCAGTTATTTGACTACTGATTCTTCAATAAAAAAATTATTAGTTAATATGGGGAATTCTATAGAAGATTTAATCTTCTTGTGTAAATCTGATATAACAACTAAAAAGTTTTTAAAAAAAAAACAATTTAAACAAAAATTGGATTTTTTGAAAAAAAAAATTAAAAAAATTGAAGAAAAAAAAAACAAAAAAAAATTTGTTTTTCCTTTATCAGGAGATAATATTATGAATATTTTAAATATAAATTCATGTAAAGAAATAGGAATTTTAAAAAAACTTTTAAAAAAAGCAATTATTAAAGGAATAATTCCAAATGACTTTAATAAAGCTTCTTTATTTATTAAAAATCTTTATTTATTAAAAAATTTATTCAAAATAAAGATAAAATAAAATAAAATAAAGATAAAATAAAATAAAGAAAAGAAAAAAATGTTAAAAATTCAATAAATGTTAAAAAAGCAGGAAAAGAAATGGGTTTAATTTAAATGTTAAATAAATAAATAAATATTTTAAATATAAATTCATGTCAATAAATTTAAAAAAAATTATTAATTAATTTTTTTTCTCCATACAAATGGATCATCAACTACATTATGTTGAATATCTAACAATCTTTTTTTTAAAAAAAAAGATATTCTTTTCTCATAAGAGATTTTAGGTAAAAAATAATTTTTACCTTTATATCCTATTTGTTTAAAATGATTTACAACCACTGCAGTCCCACACCCAAATACTTCTTTTACTAAATTTTTACGGAAACTATATAAAAGTTCTGAAACAGATAAATTACATTCTTTTACTTTTAAACCTTTTTCTTTTGCTAGAGTAATAATACTTTTTCTAGTAATTCCACTAAGAATTTTTTCATTAGCTGGAGCTGTTATTAAACAATCTTTAATATAAAAAAAAACATTCATTGTTCCTGATTCTTCTATAAAAGAATGAGTTGATGAATCAGTCCATAATATTTGATCATATCCTTCTTTTTGTGCTATATTAGTAGGATAAAAAGAAGAGGCATAGTTGCCTGCCGCTTTTGTAAAACCTATTCCTCCCTCAGCTGATCTACTATATTTTTGTTCTATCTTCACTTTTAAGGGAGTTGAATAATAATTCTTTGCAGGAGTACAAATAATCATAAAAATATATTTTTTAGATGGATTGGCTGATAATTTTCCATCTGAAGCTATAATAAAAGGACGAATATAAAGAGATTGCCCATAATTATTTGGAATCCATTTTTTATCTAAATTTATTAATTTTTTTAATCCATCTATAAAAATCGATTTAGATATTAATGGCATTTTTAAACGTTTAGCAGAAGAATTCATACGATTAAAATTTTCCATCGGCCTAAATAAAAATACATTTTCTAACTTATCTTTATAAGCTTTCATACCTTCAAAAATTGCTTGACCATAATGAAATACTAGTGAAATAGGAGAAACAGTAATTTTACCAAATGGTTTTATTATAGGATTTTCCCATTTTCCATTTTTAAAATTACAATAAAGCATATGATCTGAATAATGATTCCCAAAAGATATATCATTCAAATCAATTTTATTTATCCGGGATTTATAAATTTTTTCAATTATCATATTATTCAATTAAACTGAAATATTATATTTTCTTAACACATCATTTAATGATGTTTTTTTATCAGTACTTTTTTTTCTTTTTCCTATAATTAATGCACAAGGTACGTAATATTTCCCTGATTTAAATATTTTAGAATATGAACCAGGAATTACTACTGACCTTTTAGTAATTAACCCTTTTGAAATTTTTTTAGTGACATTTGTCACATCTATTATCTTAGTAGAAGCCGTTAATACTACATTAGCTCCTAATACAGCTTCATCTTCAACAATTACACCTTCTACTAAAATACATCTTGATCCTATAAAAACATTATTCCCTATAATAACAGGGGAATTTTGTAAGGGTTCTAATACTCCTCCTATTCCTACTCCTCCACTTATATGTACTCTATTCCCAATTTGGGCACAACTACCTATAGTTGCCCAAGTATCTATCATAGATTCTTTTCCTATAAAAGCTCCTATATTTACATAGGAAGGCATTAAAATTACATTCTTTGAAATAAAAGATCCATATCTTGCAAGAGCGGTAGGAACTACTCTCACACCATTAAAATTTTTTTTTAAAGGAATTTTATCAAAAAATTTAAATTTTCCAAATTCTATTAATTTTATTTTTTTTATTTTAAAATAAATTAAAATTGCTTTTTTTATCCATTCATTAATAATAATTTTCTTTTTTTTTGAAAAAGAAATTACTCTTAATTTCCCTTTATCTAAATATTCTATCACTTTTTCTACAGTAAATTTCAAATCACTTTCACAAATCTTAAATTTTTTCTCCCAATAAAAATCTATCTTTTTTTTTAAATTCAATATAATCTTGTCCATAAATTCTATCATAAATTATATTATATATATATTAATATTATATATATATTATATTATATTATATTATATTATATTATATTATATTATATTATATTATATTATATTATATTATATTATATTATATTATATTATATTATATTATATTATATTATATTATATTATATTATATTATATTATATTATATTATATTATATTATATTATATTATATTATATTATATTATATTATATTATATTATATTATATTATATTATATTATATTAATAATATATTTTTTTTATGTCAAAAATCTTATGTATTGATTTTGGAACCAAAAGAATAGGATTATCAATTCCTATTAGATCAATAGCATTTGGTCTAGAAACAGTAGATTACAATCATTTAATTGCCACAATCGATAAATATATAAAAAATAAATATATAGATACTCTTGTTATAGGACATCCTCTCAAATCTGATAAATCTCTTTTTCCAATAGAAAAAGATATTCTCAAATTTATAAACTTTTTAAAAAAAAAATATCCCAAATTAATAATCAAACGTATAGATGAAAGATTTTCATCTAAAATTGCTAATTATTTTTTAATAAATAGTTTTTTAAACAAAAAAAAAATAAAAAAAAGAAAAAAAATCTTAGATCAAATCAGTGCAATTCTTCTTTTACAAGATTTTCTAAGCAATTCTTCTTTTACAATCTAAAATTCATGATCATGATATTACCCATACTAATTTATGGTCACCCTCTCTTAAGAAAAAGATGTCTTGAAATTGAAAAATTCTCCAACTCCAACAAAATTAATTCTTTAATTAAAAATATGTATGATACAATGGGGAAAGCCCAAGGCATTGGATTAGCTGCTCCCCAAATAGGAATCTCTCTTCGTTTATTTATTATTGAATATAATAATTTTTATAAAAAAAAATTTAAACAAGTTTTTATTAATCCAAAAATTTTAAAAATTTATGGTTCATATTTGATAACTAAAGAAGGTTGTTTAAGTATTCCTAATATACTAGAAAATATAATCAGAAAAAATCATTTAATACTAGAATATTATGATGAAAATTGGAAAAAATATAAACAACATTTTAACGGGTTATTATCAATAATAATTCAACATGAATATGATCATATTGAGGGGAAATTCTTTCTAGATCACATTTCTGATCCCAAAAAATTATTTCTTCATAATCAATTAAAAAAAATCTCAGCTAAAATCAATCCTAATCCAAACAATAATTTACATTTTTAAAATTCTTCATTGCTAAATCCGCTAAACCTTTCCGATTTAAAACAAAATTTTTTTTCTTAAAAAAGAAAATTAAATTGGAATAGGATATTCCATTTTTTCTAGCTGCTGCATTAATCCGTTTAATCCATAATTTTCTAAAATTTCTTTTCTTCATTTTACGTCCCATGTAAGAATATTGAAATGATTTTTCCACTGCATTTTTAGCTACTGTATATAATTTACTTCTTGCCCCATAAAAACCTTTAGCATAATTTAAAATTTTTTTTTTATGTTTTTTGGAGGCTACAGCATTTCCTGATCTAGGCATTTAATTGTTTTTTTATATTTTTCATATCTGATTTATGTACTATCTCAAATTCGGATAATCTACGTTTTCTTTTATTCTTTTTTTTAGTTAAAAGATGATTTTTAAATGATTTTTTTCTTTTAATTTTTCCATTTCCTATCAATTTAAAACGTTTTTTGGCTCCAGATTTAGTTTTTAATTTTAATTTTAATTTTAATTTTAACATAAAAATTAAAATCTTTTAGGTGATAAAATTATATACATTTTTTTCCCCTCCATAATTGGAATTTGTTCTATTTTTCCAAATTTTTCAAGATAAGAAGCACATTTTAATAAAAGAATTTTTCCTTTTTCTTTATGAATAATCGAACGACCTTTAAAAAAAATTGTAAATTTCACTTTTTCTTTAGATTTTAAAAATCTTTCTGCATGTTTTCTTTTAAAAAGAAGATCATGTTCACATATTTGAGGAGTTAATCTTATTTCTTTAGTTCTCATTTTTTCTTGTTTATATTTTTTTGTTTTTTTTTTTTGTTCATATAAAAATTTTTTATAATCAATAATTCTCCCAATAGGAGGGTTTGTTTTAGAATTTATTTCTACTAAGTCTAACCCCAAATTTGAAGCTCTCTTTAAAGCTTCTTTCAAAGAATAAATTCCAGTTTCAATATTATTTCCTACTAACCTTAGTTCAGTAGCAGAAATCTTTTTATTTATTTTATAACTTCTCCTTTTGGCAGGTTTTCTTTTCATCAATTTTCATATTCTTTATAACAATATAAATAAAATAAAATTCTTTTCAAATTCAACACAAACTTATTTTACTTCTTCAAAATCTACATCTTGAACATTTTTATTTTTTTCCGATTTCTTCTCTGAATCATTTTTCTCATCTTTCTTTTTTTTAGTGTTATATAATTCTTGGGCTGAAGTAGATAATATCTTATTCATTATATTTATATAATGATCTATATCAGATATATTTTTTGAATTACGAGCCTCTTTTAGATTTTTTAAATTCAATTCAATCTTTTTTTTAGTTTCTTCTGAAATTTTATTTCCATACTCTTTCAGTTGTTTTTCAGTTTGAAAAATCATACTATCCGCAGAATTTATTTTTTCTATTTCTTCTTTTAATTTTTTATCTTTTTCGGCATTTTCTTGTGCTTCTCTTTTCATTCTTTCTATTTCATTTTGGCTTAAGCCGGATGAAGCTTGGATTCGGATAGATTGCTCTTTGCCAGTGCTTTTATCTTTAGCTGATACATTTAAAATTCCATTGGCATCAATATCAAATGTAACCTCTATTTGTGGAACACCTCTCGGTGCAGGGGCAATATCTATTAGATCAAATCTACCTATTTCTTTATTATCATTAAACATTGATCTTTCTCCTTGGCCCACACGGATAGTAACTGCTGATTGATTATCTGCAGCAGTAGAAAAAATTTCTGATCTTTTAGTAGGAATAGTAGTATTTGAGTCTATTAATTTTGTAAATACTCCACCTAATGTTTCAATTCCTAATGATAATGGAGTTACATCTAATAATAATACATCTTTTACATCTCCACTTAAAACTCCTCCTTGTATAGCTGCTCCTATTGAAACCACTTCATCTGGATTTACTCCTTTCGAAGGAGTTTTTTTAAAAAATTTTTCTACCTGTTCTTGTATCTTCGGAATTCGTGTCGAACCTCCTACCAAAATTACTTCATCTATATTTTTATCTATTAAATTTGCAGCTTCTAAAGCTTTTTTACAAGGATCTAATGATCTTTTCATAAGATGATCAGATAATTTTTCAAAATTTGCCCTAGTCAGAGTTTTTACTAAATGTTTTGGTCCATCAGCATTGGCAGTTATATATGGTAAATTAATTTCAGTTTTTGAACTTGATGAAAGTTCTATTTTTGCTTTTTCTGCAGCTTCTTTCAATCTTTGATGCGCCATAGAATCATTCCTTAAATCCACTCCTTGTTCTTTTTTAAATTCTTTTCCTAACCAATCTATAATAACTTTATCAAAATCATCCCCACCAAGGTGAGTATCTCCACTTGTAGATAAAACCTCAAATACACCCTCACCTAATTCTAGAATAGAAATATCAAATGTTCCTCCCCCTAAATCATATACCACTATTTTATTATTATTATGATTTTTATCTAATCCATAAGCTAAGGCTGCCGCAGTAGGTTCATTTATTATCCGTTCTACATTTAAGCCAGCAATTTCTCCAGCTTCTTTTGTTGCTTGACGTTGAGCATCATTAAAATATGCTGGGACAGTAATAACAGCTTTTTTAACTTCATTTCCAATATAATCTTCTGCTGTTTTTTTCATTTTTTGTAAAATAATAGCAGAAATTTCTTGAGGAGAATATAGTTTTTTTCCTATAGAAACTCTAGGAGTATCATTTTCTCCTTTTATTATTTTATAAGGAACATTTTTTAATTCTTCAGTCACTTCTGAAAAGTTTCGTCCCATAAAACGTTTAATCGAAAAAATAGTTTTATTCGGATTAGTAACAGCTTGCCGTTTAGCTGGATCTCCTACTTTTGTTTCTCCTCCTTCTAAAAAAGCAATTATTGAAGGAGTTGTCCTTTTTCCTTCTGAATTTGGAATTACCACTGGTGAATTGCCTTCCATTACAGAAACACATGAATTTGTAGTACCTAAATCTATTCCTATTATTTTACTCATTTTTTTTTTATTATATTATATTATATTATATTATATTATATTATATTATATTATATTATATTATATTATATTATATTATATTATATTATATTATATTATATTATATATATAATTTAATTTAATTTCAAATCAAAATTTAATTTAATTTAAAATTAAATTATAATTGAAAATCAAAATTAAAATATAATATATATATAATATATACTTTTTTTTTATAAAAAAATAAATGTTTTTTAAAACTTTATCAGCTAATAAAACTATTTTAAATAAAAATAAAAAATGGTTATTATTCGATGCAGAAAATCAAATTCTTGGTAGATTTTGTTCTATAATTGCAAAAATCCTAATAGGAAAAAATCAAATATTTTTTACTCCAAATCTTAATTGTGGAAATAAAATTATTATTATAAATGCAAGTAAAATAATTTTAACTGGAAAAAAATTTAAAGATAAAAAATATATTAGTCATAGTGGATTTCCTGGAGGAAAAAAAATCTCAACTGCAATTGAATTATTTAAAAAAAATCCTTGTCTTTTAATATATAAATCTATTTTAGGAATGTTACCAAAAACTTCATTAGGAAGCAAAATAAAAAAAAATTTATATATTTTTTCTACTGCAAACCATAATTTAAAAAAAACTATTAAATTAAATTTATTAAATATAAATGATATTTATTAATTATGAAAAATAGTATTCATACTATAGGGAGAAGAAAAACTGCTGTTGCTCGAATGTACATGAGAATTGGAAAAGGTTTAATTAAAGTAAATAATATTTATTATAAAAAATATTTTACTACTAATTTAGCATTTCATAAAATTTCCAGACCGTTAATTTTAACAGAGACTAAAAATAAATTTGATATTTATATAAAAGTTTCAGGAGGAGGAATAAATAGTCAAGCTGAAGCAATTAGCTTAGCTCTCTCTAGAGCTCTTTGTAAATTTGATATTAATAATAAACCTTTTTTAAAAGAAAACAATCTACTTACTAGAGATCCCAGAATGGTAGAACGTAAAAAATATGGGAAAAAAAAATCACGGAAAAAATTTCAATTTTCAAAAAGATAATATTATGTTAAATCTAAAGATAGATGAATTTATTAAAGTAGGAGCACATTTGGGACATATTTCATCAAAATGGAATCCAAATATGAGACAGTATATTTTTATGAAAAAATGTGGAATACATATTCTAGATATATCTAAAACTATAAAAAAGTTAAATGAAGCTTGTATATTTCTTAAAAATATTTCTTCTTCTGGAAAGAAAATATTATTTGTAGCAACTAAAAAACAAATAAAAACTATAGTTTCTGATTATGCAGATAAAGTTAATATGCCTTATATAACCGAAAGGTGGTTAGGAGGCATATTAACTAATATTGCCACTATCCGTCAATCTGTAAAACAACTTAAAGTTATAGATAGACAAAAACTAGATGGGACATATGAGATGATGTCTAAAAAAGAAAGATTCCTTATAAAGAGATTAAAAGCTAAATTAAAAAAAAATCTAGGATCTATCTATAAAATGAATTTTTTACCTGCATGTGTCATAATAGTTGATGTAACAGAAGAAAAAATTGCTGTAAATGAATGTTTGAATTTAGGCATTCCTATTATTGGAATAGTGGATACAAATTCTGATCCTAGAAAAATAAAATATCCTATTCCTGCAAATGATGATTCTTCAAAATCTATTAATTTAATATTAAGCTATCTAACCGATTCTATCATTGAAGGAATTTCTTTTTTTAAAAAAAATAAAAAAAATATGTAAAAAAAATATGTATAAACCTAAAATATCAGAAATAACGAAACTTAGAAAAAGTACGAACTCTGGGATAAAAGATTGTAAAAAAGCAATGATAGAATCAAATGGAAATTTCGAAAAAGCTATAGATTGGTTAAGAAAAAAAGGAGTTGCAGATGCAACTTCTTTTAAAAAAACCAATGAAGGTTTTGTAATTTGTAAAATTAATAAAAAAAAAACAATAGGAGTACTTTTAAAAATAAGTTGTGAAACAGATTTTGTCACTAAAAATAGTACATTTTTAAAAATGGCAAAAATTATAGCTAATAATGCTATATTTTGTAAATCAAAAGATGAATTATTATTATTTAAAATAAAAAAAAACCTTTCAGTAAAAGAAATGATTAATCATCATATTAATAATATTATTAAAGAACAAATAAAATTAATTTCCTTTGAAAGGATTCAATCAGAATTTGTAGGATATTATGTACATCATAGTAATAAAATTGGTTCAATAGTAGGGTTTTATAAATATAAATATAAATATAAATATAAATATAAATATAAATATAAAAAAATTATCGAAGCAGAAGCAGAAGCAGAAGCAGAAGCAGAAGCAGAAGCAGAAGCAGAAGCAGAAGCAGAAGCAGAAGCAATTTATAAAGAAATTGCTATGCAAATAGTTGCTACCAATCCTATAGGATTGGAGAAAAAGGATATTCCGAGAGATGTTATTAAAAGAGAAAAAAATATTATAATAAATAATTTATTATTTAAAAATCAAAATTTAATAAAAAAAATTATTATTGGAAAACTTAACAAGTTTTTTAATGAAAATGTATTATTGGATCAAAATCTGATAACAGATAAAAAAATTTATATAAAAAAATTTATTAAAAATTTAAAAATTTCTTCTTATAAAAGAATAAGTTAGTACCTAGAGCGGGAATTGAACCCGCACAGCTTTTTAAGAGCTACAGGATTTTAAGTCCTGCGTGTCTACCAGTTTCACCATCCAGGCAGGCAGCATAATATAATATAATATAATATAATATAATATAATATAATAAGCGAAGCGAGAAACGGGATTCGAACCCGCTACCACTACCTTGGCAAGGTAGTACTCTACCAGATGAGCTATTCTCGCAATTTATTTTTCAAATTTATTTTTCAAAAAGAATTTGAATTTTTTTTTTTATTTCCTCTATCTTTTTAAGAGCCTCAATAGGAGTCATATTATCTATATCTATATTATTAATAAATGAATAGATATTATAAAAATCTTTTATATTTCTTTTTTCTCTCTCTCTTTTAGCTAAAAATTTATTAGCTCTATTAATAATAGCATCTGGGATGCCTGCAAGTTTAGCTATATGGATTCCATAACTCTTAGTAGTTACAGTAGTTACTAATTCTAATTTTCTTGTAAAAATTATATTGTCATCTTTTTTTTTTACAGAAACACTATAATTTTTTATATTCTTAATATAATTACTTATAGTATTTAATTCATGATAATGAGTAGCAAATAATGTTTTGGGTTTATGAATATTTTTATTTAAAAATTCTATTATTGACCACGCTAAAGCAATTCCATCCTCATTACTTGTTCCTCTTCCTATTTCATCTAATATTAAAAAACTTCTATCAGAAAGATTATTTATTATCCTTGCTGTTTCATTCATTTCTTTCATAAAAGTAGATTCCCCCATAGAAATATTATCAGATGATCCCACTCTACTAAAAATTTTATCAATTATTCCAATCGAAGCATAACTTGCGGGAACATAGCTTCCTATCTGAGCCATTAATATTATTAATGCCGTTTGCCGTAAAATTGCAGACTTTCCAGCCATATTTGGGCCAGTAATAATAATAATTTGAGAATCATTATTATTCATAATAATATCATTTGGAATATATGATTTATTATCTGATGAATAAATTTGTTTTTCTATGACAGGATGTCTACCATCTTTTATAAAAATATTAAAAGATTCATTTAATTTGGGACATATATAATTATTTTCTAATGCCGATATCGCAAATGAGATAAAAATATCTATTTCTGCTATTAATTTAGAATTATATTGTAATCTCTCTGTTTCTTTAGATAAAGAATCTATTAATTTAGAAAAAATATTCTTTTCTATCAAAATAATTTTTTCTTTAGTAGAAAGAATTTTCATTTCATGATCTTTTAACTCATTTGTTATATAACGTTCACAATTAGATAATTTTTGTTTAAGATTCCAATGGCTGGGAACTTTTTTTTTTTCCAAATTTTTTATTTCGATAAAAAATCCAAATATATTATTGTATAATATTTTTAATTTTTTTATTCCAGAATTTTTTTTTTCCCTATTAAAAATTTGGTTTATAGATTTTTTACTTGAATTAATAATTGTTCTCAATTCATCTAATTCTTTAGAAAAGCCAGGTAAAATAATATTTCCTTTATTATAAGACATAGATAATATTTTTTCAATATGATTATATATATGATCACATTTTTTAATTTTATCTGATAATCTTTTCAATTCCTCCATTTTCGATTGAAAAAGCAGATTTTTTATTTCTGTAATTTTTTTTAAAGATTTTGATAACAAAATGAGATCATGTGGATTCACTTTATAAGAAACTATTTTTGATGTTAATCTTTCTATATCAGAAATATTTTTTAATTTTTCTGAAATTTCTTTTGAAATCTTCTTATTACTTCTTAATAAAGAAACTATTTTTTGTCTTTTTTTAATATCAAGAATATTTTTTCTTGGAAAAGTAATCCATTTTTTTAATAATCTTCCACCCATTGGAGATATTGTCTTATCTAGTATATTTATTAATGATATTGCTTTTTCATTTTTTGAATTTATAATCTCTAAATTTTCTAATGTAAAATCATCTAATGCAACATATTCATCTTCTATTAAATTAATTATATTAGATATATGACTAATTTTAATATTACATATACTCCCTACATAGTTTAATATTGCTCCTGCAGCAATAATCCCATTATATAAGTTTTCTATATTAAATCCTTTTAGAGAGTTAGTTTTAAAATGCATTAATAAATTTTCATAAGCAGATAAATAATCAAAAACCCAATCTTCCATTCCATTAGAATAATATTTTTTTTTTATTGATTTTAACCAATCTGATTTTATATTTTTTTTATAAAGAACTTCATTAGGATTAAATTTATTCAAAAATTGATCAATATAACTCTTAGATCCTTCTCCAACAAAAAATTCTCCAGTCGATATATCTAAAAACGATATTCCAATTTTATTGGTTTTGGTTTCTATCTGAATAGCTGCTAAAAAATTACTTTTTTTAGCTTCTAATACTTCACTATTAATAATTACACCAGGAGTAATTATTTCTGTTACCCCTCTATTTAAAATTTTGTTTTCTAATTGATCCTTTTTTTTTTCTAATTGATCACAGATAGCTACTCTAAATCCAGATTTAATTAATTTAGGTAAATAATTATCTATAGAATGATAAGGGAATCCAGCTAATTCAATAGATGAATTATTCTTATTATTACGTTTGGTTAAAACAATATTAAGAATTTTTGAACATTTTATAGCATCATTTCCAAACATTTCATAAAAATCTCCTACTCTAAATAAAATTAAAGTATCATCAGGATATTTCTTTCTTATATCAAAATATTGCCTCATCAGAGGTGTTATGTAAGCTTTTTTCATTTTATTGATATTGAATATATTTTTTCATATCAAATTTATCTATGATAAGAGATCCTTTTATTTTATCTATATTAAACATATAATCTTTCATTATTTTTTCACATATAGTTCTTAAACCTCTTGCACCTAAACTTAATTTAATAGCTGTCTCAGCTATTAAATCAATAGCAGAATCAGTAAATTCTAAATTTATTTTATCCAAAAAAAATAATTTTTTATATTGTTTTATAATAGCATTTTTAGGTTCTAATAATATTCTTTTTAAAGAATTTTTATCAAGAGATTTTAAATTAGATATAATAGGTAACCTTCCTATTAATTCAGGAATTAATCCAAATTTTTTTAAATCCGGTGATTCTACAAATTTTAATAAATCTTTTTCATTTATTTTTTTCTCCAAATTAGGTTTAAAACCTATAGTAGATATATTTAATCTATTTGATATAATATTTTTTAATCCATCAAATGCTCCTCCAGCAATAAATAAAATATTTTTAGTATTTATTTGTATAAATTGTTGTTCAGGATGTTTTCTTCCACCAAATGGAGGAACATTAACAATGGATCCTTCTAATATTTTTAATAAAGCTTGTTGTACGCCTTCTCCTGAAACATCTCTAGTAATAGATGGATTATCATTTTTTTTCGAAATTTTATCAATTTCATCTATAAATACTATTCCTTTTTCGGCTAAAGAAATATTATAATTAGCTGATTGTAATAATTTTGTTAAAATGCTTTCTACATCTTCTCCAACATATCCTGCTTCAGTAAGTGAAGTGGCATCTACTCTTGCAAAAGGAACATTTAAAAATTTAGAAATGCTTTTAGCTAAAAGAGTTTTTCCAGTTCCTGTCTCCCCTATCATTAAAACATTAGATTTTTCTATTTCTACTTCATTACCATTACCATTACCATTACCATTACCATTACCATTACCATTACCATTACCATTACCATTACCATAACCATAACCATAATTTTCATTAGTTCCATAACCATAACCATAACCATAACCATAACCATAATTCATAATTCTTTTATAATGATTATAAACAGCAACAGAAATTATTTTTTTCGCATCTTCTTGACCAATAACATATTGATCTAAAAAATTTTTAATTTTTTTAGGACTTTTCATATCCTTTTTTAACATTTCAAAATAAAATTTAAAAATAACATTTCAAAATAAAATTTCATCCACAATTCCATAATTTTTCGCTTCTTCGGAAGTCATCCAATAATCTCTATCAGAATCTTTTTGTACTTTTTCAAAGGGTTTATTAGTATGTTCACTAATAATTTTATTAAGTTCTTCTTTTAATTTTAATATTTCACGGACAGTTATTTCCATATCTGATGCTGATGATTGTCCTTTAGAGTAACCAATAGGTTGATGAATCAAAACTCTAGAATGTTTTAAAATAAATCTTTTTCCTTTTTTTCCAGAACAAAGTAAAATCGCAGCCATAGAAGCAGCTATTCCTGTACATATAGTAGATATTTCTGGTTTTACTATTTGCATCGTATCATAAATTCCTAATCCAGAATAAACACTTCCTCCAGGAGAATTAATATAAATTTGAATATCTTTCTTTGAATTTAAAGATTGTAAAAATAATAATTGAGCTTGTATAATATTAGCTATCTGATCATCAATAGGGGATCCTAAAAAAATAATTCTATCCATCATTAATCTTGAAAAAACATCCATTTGATATACATTATACTTTCTTTCTTCCATTATATATGGTGTCATTGATTTCATATAATTTTCAATATAACTCTTATTAATACTTTTAGTACTTAAAGCATATTTTTTAAATTCTTTTGAATAATTCATCATTTTATTTTATTTTATTTTTTTTTTTTTTAATATATACAATCTAATATAAAACCATGCCATGAATCTACTCTTAGGTAGTTTTGGAACTACAGAAATAGTAGTTATTGTTTTTTTAGCACTCCTACTTTTTGGTGGTAAAAAAATTCCTGAATTTATGAAAGGATTAGGTTTAGGGTTAAAAGAATTTAGAGAAGCAATTCAAGGTGTTCAAAGACAAAGAATTTGAATTTATTATTCAAGTTCAAGTTCAAGTTCAAGTTCAAGTTCAAGTTCAAGTTCAAGTTCAAGTTCAAGTTCAAGTTCAAGTTCAAGTTCAAGTTCAAGTTCAAGTTCAAGTTCAAGTTCAAGTTATTGAAGTTAAGTTAATTAAAGCTATTTCTAATGCAAGTCTTATATCCTTATTTGATTTATAAGTAATTTCAGTTTTATTACATAAATTTAATGCTTTTTTAATAAAATTCTTAGATATTTTTTTTGATTGAATCCAAAATTCTTTTTTTCTTTTTTCAGAAAAATAAATTAACTTAATAGTTCTTCTCTCTTTTGAGAGAAAAAGATTTCTAAAATGTTTAGATAAAGAAGTTATAAACATATTTATGTTTACACCTTTTTTAATAATCTCATCAAATAATAAGAAGACATTATATATCTCTTTTTTTAATATTAAATTTGTAATCTTTAAACAATATTCTATATCTAGTAACCCTAATTGATTATATACTCTATCACTTAATAATCTCTTATTAGAATCTAAAATTAGTTTATCAAATATAGATAAAGCATCACGTAAAGATCCATCTGAAATTTCAGAAATTAATAATAAAGCATCTTCTTCAAATTCAATTCCTTCTTTTTTACAAATTTTTCTTAAATAATTTGTAATCTCATTAACAGATATTCTCTTAAAATCATATACCTGACAACGAGAAATTATAGTTGATAATATTTTATTTTTTTCAGTAGTTGCTAATATAAATATTACATGTGATGGAGGATCTTCTAAAATCTTTAAAAAAGCATTAAATGCTGAATTAGATAACATATGAACTTCATCAATTATATATACTTTATATTTTCCATATTGGGGTCTAAAATTTACTTGATTTATAATATTTCTTATATCATCTACAGAATTATTTGAAGCGGCATCTAATTCAATTATATTAAACATACTCTTTTTTTCTTCATAATAAAAATTATTTACTTTTCTAGCGAGAATTTTGGCACAAGTTGTTTTGCCTACACCTCGTGGACCGCAAAATAAAAAAGATTTAGATAACATTTTTTTTTCTATAGCTTTTTTTAAAGTTTCTGTAATATTTTTTTGACCTATCACCTCCTCAAAATCTCTCGGTATATATTTTCTATATGAAACCACGTAATCCATTTAATTAACTTTTCTTTAATAAAACTTTTATTTTCATAGCAGCTTCTTCAAGAGAAGAAACATAAAAACAATTTATTTTTTTTAATTTTTTTTTGGCTAGTTTTACATTTGTCCCTTCTAATCTTATAATTATTGGCAAATTTATAAAATTTTTTTTTTCAAAAAATTTTAAAATTCCTTCCGCAACTATATCACAACGAACAATTCCCCCAAAAATATTTATTAAAATTAATTTCACTTTTTTATCTTTTAAAATTAAATCCAATCCTTTTTTTATACGTTTCAAATCTGCTTGGCCACCTAAATCTAAAAAATTAGCTGGATTAGCTCCAGTCAGTTTTATCATATCCATCGTAGCCATAGCTAACCCTGCTCCATTTACCATACAGGCTACCTCCCCATCTAACTTTAAAAAATTTACCCCGGCTTTTTTAGCTTCTAATTCTCTCGAATCCAAATCATCCCAATCCATTGACTTATAATCAATATGACGAAACATAGCATTCTCATCTAATATTCCTTTAGCATCTATTGCTAATATTTCATTTTTCTTAGTTATTAACAAAGGATTTATCTCCAAAAGATATGCATCCGAAGCTATATAAGCATTATAAAAATTTTTTAGAAACAATTTCAAATTCATCAAAGCTGAATCTTTCATTTTTAAATGAAATGCAATTTTTCTCA